>DURM01000040.1 GCA_012837335.1 Bacillota bacterium | reverse complement strand
GTTCGACGGAACGCCCTACCGTTACGAGAAGATTAGACTGTCTGAAGTGGAATTCCTATGTGGTTGTCAAAGGTCAATGACTTTGATTAACATGGTATGTCTGCATCACCATTGTACAAGGAGGTTAAGTCTTTCCCGCATACGCGGGGGTGATCCCGTGCCAAGTGCTTCCTGAACATGGTCAAGAGGGTATTTTCGCTATCTTTAAATATAAAAATGCAATATAGACAGTATAGCCAATGACTTAAGCTGTCAGGTATATGCAGCGTTGGTTTGGCTGCAACAACCGTAATAATAAGGAAAAGAGGCACTGCTCATCGTAGAATTAGTCTTTGTTTGACTTTCAGAAGAGTAGTGCCTCTTTCTTGAGTGGTGTTTTTTATGGCGCTGTCATTGAGCTGTTCCAATTATTAGTTGTACAGAATTTCCGGCCGGATCTTCTACTGTGATTGCGCTGTCTTTGTTATTTATCTTAGTACCGATTGCTGCTAAATTGGTTAGGATTTTTTCTAGCATTTCTTGCTTAGGGACTACCACCCTATAGTAATCTAAGCCAGCACTGTTTTTGGGCGGTCTAGGCGCATTTGGTCCATTCCAAATGTTGACAGCGATGTGGTGGTGGTAGTCTGCTGTTGATAAAAAAAGAGCGCTGTCTCCCAAGCGAGATACGATATTGAAGCCCAGTCCTTTGGTATAGAATTCTTGAGCTGCTTTTAGATCGGAAACATGGAGATGAATGTGTCCAATAATTGTTTGATCAGGCATTCCTTTCCATGATTGGTTCTCTAAATCAATGTCAAACATGAGGTCATCGAAATCTAGAGGGATAGTATCCATTGCAACTAATCCTGCCTGCCAGCTCCAGGTTGAGGGATCTGTATCTGCATAGACCTCAATGCCGTTACCATCCGGATCTTCAAAATAAATGGCTTCACTGACTAAGTGATCGGCAGCCCCAAACCTTACATTATGGTTATCTAAATGGGTTACGAAAAGCGCTAAATCAGCGCGCTTTGGCAAAAGCAGAGCAAAGTGGTAAAGACCTGTGGTGCGGCTGGGCTTAGGAACCGCATCAGCTGGTTCTATTAGGGTTAAGATATTGGTCATTCCATCAGCGGTTAGTTTAACTTGCTTTTTGTTTTGCTCCAGGATTTTAAACCCCAGAAGCTCCTGATAAAACTGAATGGATTTTTGCAAATCTGTAACCTTAAACTGCACTTTATCGACATAAATCGCTGGAGCGCTGTGATATCCCATGAGGATCCTCCTTACATATCTGGTGCTTAATTCTTCGGTATTGCCATCCAATTCCCTGCAGTCGAAAACGTACCTAGATTCTTTTAAGTGGTGTATTGCTGCACAGCAACTCTTTGGATTAAAAGGATTTTTTTTTGCGGCGGTGAATATTAGAACAAACTATTTGCTTGATTGAGTACTAGGTTGGAGGAATAGAGCTTATGCTGAGTCCATCGCCAAGAATAGGATTAACCTTAAAAGTGCTGGTGATTCTCTGTTTGATTGTTTCGGTAACAATGGTTATTGATCTTTTTTTGCCGCATGAGAGTATAGCTGTGCAGGTGGAGAAGGTCATAAATTCAAAGGAGGTAATATTTGGGAATTATTATGAACGGTTAAAGGTTGATGCATGGGAAGAACTCAGAGATGGGGAAGGGGTTAACATTAAAGTCTCCCGGATCTATCATGAAATCAGAGCAATTGAACAGCCAGAACAGGGCAAGGTGCTGAAATATCCAACAACAGACAACTACTATTTTCTGCTGCTTATTATTGTTTTTGCAGCGCCGCTCCTACTTTACAACAACAGAATGAAAGCAAACAGTAATATCTATGTGCTTGTTAAAGCGGCAGTTGTTTGCTTATGTGTGATAAAGAAGCAATAGAAGTGCAAAAAATTTTGCCGTTCCTATCCGACACTTGGCCATTGTGTCGGATAGGTCGGGCGGTTATTCGGGCAAGTCAATCTTGCCGACAAAGCTGT
>DURM01000039.1 GCA_012837335.1 Bacillota bacterium | reverse complement strand
GTTCGACGGAACGCCCTACCGTTACGAGAAGATTAGACTGTCTGAAGTGGAATTCCTATGTGGTTGTCAAAGGTCAATGACTTTGATTAACATGGTATGTCTGCATCACCATTGTACAAGGAGGTTTAAGGTATGGCAGAAATGAAGGCTTTCGTTTATCACGGTCCGGAAAAGATGAGTCTCGAAATGGTTTCTAAGCCGATAATTCAACAGCCTACCGATGCCATTGTAAAAGTCACCACTTCTACTATCTGCGGGACTGATAAACACATCCGCCACGGCGGACTTCCAGAGGTAGAACCGGGCCGGATCATTGGGCATGAATTCTGTGGAATTGTAGAGGAAGTCGGTTCGTCAGTCACCAGATTCAAACCTGGAGACCGTGTTGCCGTATCATGCGTTACTCAGTGCATGGAATGCTTCTACTGCCGCCGGGGCATTTATTCTCAGTGCGAAAACGGCAGCTGGATCTTCGGATATATGATCGACGGCTGCCAAGCTGATTATGTTCGGGTACCATATGCAGACTCCGGAATGCACTTGATTCCTAATGATCTGGAGGATGAAGATGTCTTGTTTGTAGGGGATATTCTATCGACAGGATACTTCGGCGCTGAATCCGGCAAAATCCAACCAGGTGACACCATCGCCGTGTTCGGTTCTGGCCCTGTGGGAATGTGCGCCATGGCCACAGCCCGCCTCTGGGGACCGTCCAGAATTGTTGCTGTGGATATCGATGATTCCCGCCTGGAGTTTGCCCTTAAACACGGCTGGGCTGATGTTGGCCTTAATCCAAACAAAGTTGATGTTGTGCAGGAACTGAGAGACATGACCGACGGCCGGGGCGCCGATGTGACTATCGAAGCCAATGGTTTTGAACCTACATTTAAAGGAGCTATTAACAGCGTTCGACCCAGCGGCACAGTCTCAATCATCGGCGTTTTTGAAAAACCCCAGATTGTAGAAATGAATAAGCTCTGGATCAAAAACATCACCATCAGAATGGGACTCCTGAATGCCAATCGAATTCCTGAGTTAATCAAGCTAATTAGAGCAGGTAAAATTAATATGCGGCCATTAATCACCCATACGCTGCCGCTGACCAAAGTTGCTGAAGCATATGATATCTTTGAAGAGCGGCGCGACAATGCCATTAAAGTGGTACTTAAGGCCGATGCCTAACAGAAAAAAGGTGGCCACTACGCTGGTGACCACCTCCTATTTTTATTACAGCACATATCTTTCTAGGGCTTCTATATCCTTTACAATGATTACTCTGTTTCCGATCAATTCAATATAGCCCAATTCTTTGAACTCGCCAAGCTTTCTAGTGATTGTCTCCCGTCTCAGTCCGGAATAGTTACCCAGCTCTTCCCGACTCATGGACAGTTCCAGCCTAATGCCTTCCTCGGTTTCCACCCCGATCCGCTTCACAAGTTTTAAGAGCAGTCCGGCTGTTTTCATAGAAGCATTGCTGGTTGCCAGTCTTTGAATCAATTCTTCTGCCCAGCGAATTCTTTCGAAGCTTTTTACTAATACACTGCGGAGCACTACCGGAGAATTGTAGAAATATCGGTCGAAGGTAGCCTTAGGAATTACTACTACCTTACAGTCGGTCAAAGCTTGACCAATATACCGGTAAGGAGTCTGAACTAGAAGATTAAGTCCCCCCACAAAGTCCCCATCCCGGTAAATATAGAAGATCTGCTCTTCTCCATCAACTGTGTTGACATAGATCTTCATCTGACCCTCGTAAATCAGGTACATAAAGTCAGGTGGGTCGCCAGTTTTAAAGATCAGCTCTCCAGCCTTGATATTCGATAGGATCACTTCGTTGAACACAGCCTCAACATCAACTTCGTCAACATCGTTTAAGAGAGGAAGCCCACGCAGAGCTTGAAATACCTCCGCTTTTTCCTGTTCAGAGGCTACTTCTCTTTCCTTCAGCTCTTTAAACTTCTCCTGCCTAATCTTCTCCCTGTCTGCGCGCTCCTGCCGCAGTTCATCTGCAAAAAGTTTATTCGCATAAATCTCAAACTCTTTAGCTCGCTTTTTATCCATAGGCTCTACTCCCTCAAGACGATAGGGTATTCCCAATTCGTGGTATTTCTTTACCCCTGAGGTGTGGTAGGGCAAGATCTCGATCCGGTCCACTTTGTTGCGAATAGGCTTAATGATTTGAATAAACTTCTCCATCGACTCTTTATTATCTGTTAGACCAGGAACCATAACATGACGCACCCAGATCTGCCCATTAAAACCATTACGATCTAAGCTGGCAAGAAAATCCAGGTATGCGTCAAATCCATCGATAGTAGTCAAATCCAGAAAACTTTGGCGATCAAAGGCCTTGACATCCAAAATCAAGGTATCTACCAATGGAAGGATCTGCGCATTAAAACGTGGATTGCCAAACCCAGAGGTATCTATACATGTATTATAACCTTCCCGCTTAAGCAGTTTCAAGCATTCGTACACGAACTCTCCCTGCAGCAGCGGTTCGCCACCTGAAAAGGTTACCCCACCTTCTTCTCCATAATAGGAGCGATACCTGCTGACAAGCTTTACAACTTCCTCGGGAGTCATGGCGCGGCCCCCTACCCTTTTTAAAGTGTCAGGATTATGGCAGAAGGCGCAGCGAAGGGGACAGCCCTGCAGGAAAAAGACCGTGCGTGTCCCCGGGCCATCTACCAAGCCCATGGTTTCAATCGAGTGGATATATCCCTGCATTTTATGTCCCCTCTTTCTAAGTCAATTTTAGCTAAAAAGCCTCATGGAATGTTCGGTTGAGAACATCCAGCTGCTGTTCTCTCTCAAGACGATTGAATCTTACAGCATAGCCGGATACCCGAATTGTTAGGTTCGGATATTTATCCGGATTTTCCATAGCATCAATCAGCAGCTCTCGATCGAGAACGTTGACGTTCAGGTGGAATGCACCTTGATTAAAGTAACCATCGAGAATGTTAGTCAGATTGGTTACCCGCTCAGCCATGTTCTTGCCTAATGCATCCGGTACGATGGTGAAGGTGTTAGAAATACCGTCTTGGTTAACATGTTTGTAAGGAAGCTTAGCGACTGAGTTCAGCGAAGCCAGCGCACCGTTGGTGTCTGCTCCATTCATTGGGTTTGCACCCGGCGAGAACGGTTCACCTTTCTTGCGGCCATCCGGAGTAGTTCCGGTCTTCTTGCCGTAGACAACGTTCGAAGTAATAGTCAGAAGCGAAAGTGTATGCTCAGCGTTTCTGTACGCCGGATGTCTTCTCAATGCTTCCATGAAATACTCGTTCACTTCAACAGCGATCTGGTCAACACGGTCATCATCATTGCCATAGCGAGGGAAGGTGCCTTCGACTTCGAAGTCTACTGCAATCCCATGCTCATTGCGGATAGGTTTAACCTTGGCATATTTAATGGCAGACAGCGAGTCGGCAACAATTGCCAGGCCAGCGATGCCGAAAGCAATGAATCTGTGCACATCTGCATCATGCAGAGCCATCTGACCAGCCTCATACGCATACTTGTCATGCATATAGTGAATGGTGTTCATTGTGTTTACATAGATCTCCGCCAATTGATCCATAACCTGTTTGAAGGTTTCCCAAACTGTATCGTAATCCAGAACATCTTGGTTGTTCATGGCAATGCCGGGAAGAACATGCATTGGTTTATCGGAGTTCTTCTCAGTTTTAATTTCATCATGTCCGCCGTTGATAGCATAGAGCAGTGCTTTAGCTAGATTAGCTCTGGCACCGAAGAACTGCATATCCTTACCTACCCGCATCGCCGATACGCAGCAGGCAATAGCGTAATCATCGCCATAGATCGGCCGCATCAGATCATCGTTTTCATACTGAATGGAGTCAGTCTTAATGCTCATATACGCGCAGTACTCTTTAAATGCCCTCGGCAGATCGTTTGACCATAGAATAGTCATGTTCGGTTCTGGAGCTGTTCCCAGATTGATCAGGGTATGGAGGAAGCGGAAAGCAGTTTTGGTTACTAGAGTTCTGCCGTCCTCACCCATACCACCAATGGATTCGGTTACCCAAGTTGGGTCTCCTGCAAACAGCTGGTCGTACTCAGGAGTTCTCAGATGTCTGACCAAACGCAGCTTAATTACCAGCTGGTCAATGAGTTCTTGAGCAGTTTTTTCATCGATTAAACCTTTTTTCAGATCTCGTTCCAGATAAATATCCAGAAAAGTGGTGTTTCTGCCAATACTCATAGCTGCGCCGTTGTTTTCTTTAACAGCAGCAAGATAACCGAAATACAGCCACTGAACTGCTTCTTTGGCGTTGTAGGCAGGTCTGCCGATATCAAAACCATACTTGGCAGCCATCGATTTTATCTCATCTAAAGCGCGAATCTGCTCTGTAAGCTCTTCCCGGAGTCTGATAATCTCTTCAGTAGCCGGACCGGTTAAATTTCCCTTATCTTTCATGCGCATTTCTTTGAGGTAGTCGATACCATAAAGAGCTACACGGCGGTAATCACCGATAATTCTGCCGCGGCCATAAGCATCAGGAAGACCAGTCAGCAGTCCTACAGTGCGCACTTTTCTCATTTCAGTTGTATACGCATCAAATACGCCCTGGTTATGGGTTTTTCTGTATTCGTTGAAGCGTGCTTCTAGTTCCGGATCAATTTCGAGACCATAGGCTTCCAGGGAGCTTTTCAGCATCCGCCAGCCGCCATATGGGTTCATGATCCGCTTCATCGGCTCATCTGTCTGGAGACCGACAATTGCCTCTTTATCTTTATCAATATAACCCGGGTCAAAATTGTCAATACCGCTGAAGCGCTCTAAATCAACACTAATGGTCTTGTTTTTGACCTCATTTTGGATCAGCTCATTAACTTTTTCCATAATGCTTGCGGTGTTTTCAGTCGGACCTGACAGAAACCCTTCATCGCCCTCGTATGGAGTGTAGTTTTTTTGAATGAAGTCCCGCACATTAATCTCTTCAGACCACGCTCCCGGAGTAAAACCTTCCCAGGCTTTGGCCATTTCTTCTCGCAAGAATAAGTTCTCCTTCATATCATACTCACCTTCCTATTCATAACGTAAGCTGAGAAGCTGGGTAATATCCTTAGTTACAAGCTAATTATAGGCTATATCAAAAAAAATTGCTGTGACCCAGATCACTTTGACAGTTTTGCATTTGTTAATTTTGATATATTCTGTTTAAACTTTAGGACGAACGAGCGGTTATAGAAAAAATGGGAGTACAAGCTCAGCGCAGAACTCGATACCCCAACATAATATAGGTATGCAAAACCCCCATCAATAAAAGGAGGTGAATCCTAAATGAACAACAATTTATCGGTATCCCCACGTACTGTCGCCCAGGATGTGCAGCCGACAGCAATTAGTCCAATCCCTAATCCTGATCAAGCGTACCTGGATGCCACAACTAAAATAGATATTTCTCAGTTAAATTCTGGCAGCTTATACAATTCCATTACAGATGGCACTCTTACTGTTACTTTCAGCAATCCTGTAGAAAAGCTGGGGCCTGTTCCTGATGGTTGGGCTACTTGGTCATCTCCACCAGAGTCAGAAAGTGCTAATCCAGACGTTTTGTATCGCGAAGGAAATAATCTCACCATGATTCTGTCGTCCCCGGTAACCATCTTCGGATTCGAGCTCGAACCATTCTTTTTTGGATTGCAGAACATTACTGTAGATTTTTACAATAACAACACCCTGCTTGACAGCATTTTTCGAATGGTCAACGGCAATGCAGGAGCCAGGCTGATTGCATTAGAGAGCACTCCCCCGGATCTCCCGATCAACCGT
This sequence comes from Bacillota bacterium, assembly GCA_012837335.1. Classification (NCBI taxonomy): domain Bacteria; kingdom Bacillati; phylum Bacillota; species Bacillota bacterium. The sequence continues at coordinate 15,733 of DURM01000039.1, read as the reverse complement.
GCAGTGATCACTGCACCGGACCAATTTGCCATCGCTCAGGCGCGCTACCAGATGGATCAGGGAATTAACGAGACGCTGCTGCTCTTAGCTTTACTGTTTTTGATTCTGCTCCTTGCGTTATTATTACTCTAACCAAAGACATTGAACAAGAGTCTCAAGCTGCATAGAAGGGTTTATAACTATCACTCCAAGAGGGAGGTGAATAACTAATGAATAACTTAACTGCTCACGTACAAGCTGCACCAGCTCCAGCACAGATTATACAGCCAACAGCCATCAGCCCAATTACTAACCCTGATCAAGCGTACCTAGATGCCACTACCAAAATTGATATTTCTCAACTAGATTTTGGCAGCATGCACAATTCTATCACTGACGGCACTCTGACTGTTACTTTCAGCGACCCTTTAGAGAAGGCGGGCCCTGTTCCCACTGGTTGGGCTACCTGGTCATCTCCACCGGAGTCAGAAAGTGCTAATCCAGACGTTTTGTACCGCGATGGAAATACGCTGACACTAATACTGTCTGCTCCAGTGACCATCTTCGGATTCGAGCTGGAACCTGCTCCATTCGGAACAAACACATTTACAGTCGACTTCTACAACGACAACATTCTGCTTGGCGGAGTATCCCGTATGGTCGATGGTGATGCGGGAGCCCGGTTGTTTGCTCTTAGCAGCACGTCTCCAGATCTGCCCATCAATCGGGTTCAGATCAATGGACCTTCAGATTTTGCCATCGCTCAGGTGCGCTACCAATTAGAAGCTCAAGAGATAGATCCTGCACTAGTGCTCTTTATTATATTGGTGCTTATCCTAATCATTGCATTACTGCTGTTTCTTTAGTAAAAAAAGGGGCTGGGCATTGTGCCCAGCCTGCTCGAGAATCATTACTCCCCCACCTTAATTGTACCATAGGCAAAAATTGATTTATAGACTGTTTATTCCAACATGTCGGTGTTACAATAAAATGCGCAGTGACGTATCTGATCTAATTTGGAGGTATTCCTAATGAATATGTGCGTACTCGACCTGAAAGCTCTCACCAAAGCGGATCACAAATATGTGGGGCATAAGGCGGCTAATCTGGGGGAACTTCACCAAATTAAAGGCATCCAAGTGCCTGATGGTTTTTGTATCACTACAGCGGCCTTCAAGGAATCAGCACCGATTAAGAAACTTACAGCCAGCTTAGATGGTTGTGGTTTAAACGATATGGACAGAATTCGCTGGATCAGCAGCGAGATCCGGAGTTTAATCGAAGTGACTCCAATACCTCAGGATGTTGTGAAGGAAATATTTGAAATGATCTCGCACTTTGGGGAAAACCAAGCCTATGCAGTTCGATCCAGTTCTACTGCAGAGGATCTGCCAACAGCTTCTTTTGCAGGCCAGTATGATACATACCTCAACGTCAGCGGCAGAAAAGCAATACTTAAACACATCAAAAAATGCTGGGCTTCATTGTTTACGGAACGGGCGGTAACGTATCGTCTGCAGAACAAGGTCAAAAACCACACAGCAGCGATGGCGGTAATCATCCAAAAAATGATCAATCCACAGGCGTCAGGTATCATGTTTACCGCTGATCCTGCCACCGGTAACCGCAGCATTTTATCAATTGATGCCTGTTTAGGGCTTGGAGAGCGCATTGTTTCCGGGCAGATCAATCCCGATAACTATAAAGTACGAAGCAGCACGATCATCTCAATGAGGAAACGCCAGAGGCAGGTACTTAACGATCAGCAAATCATAGAGCTTGCGCAGATCGGCAGACAAGTTGAAGCTCATTTTGGCTGTCCTCAAGATATTGAGTGGTGTTTAGCCGATGACTGTTTTTATCTAGTGCAGAGCAGACCGATTACCACTCTCTTCCCTATTCCAGCTGCTGACAATCAGGGAAGCCGAATCTTTGTATCCGTGGGACATCAACAAATGATGACTGATCCAATTAAACCACTAGGATTATCATTTTATCTGCTGACTACGCGTGCCCCCATGTACACTGCCGGCGGTCGATTATTTGTAGATGTCACTAAGAATTTTGCTTCTCCTGCTGGAAGGGAAGCCTTATTAAAGCTGGGTGAATCCGATCCATTGATCAAAGATGCACTTCTCACGGTCGCTGAGCGAAAAGATTTAATCGCAGATCCAAAAATTGAATCCCAGCCAATACCAACAGCGGCGAATTCTCCGCCAATCAGGGAAATTGACCCTGAGATTGTAACTCAGCTGATCAAGCGGGGGCAGACGCTTATTGCAAAGCTAAAGCAGAAAATCCGTTTAAAATCAGGTACTGATTTATTTGAATTCATTTTAGAAGACATCCAGGAACTGCAGCAGTTTTTATTCGAACCCCAGAGCATAAATGTAATTACTACCGCAATGAATGCTGCGAACTGGCTCAATTCAAAGCTGGAAGGTTGGTTAGGTGAAAAGAACACTGCGGATATTTTAAGCCGCTCTGTGCCAAACAACATCACAGCCAGTATGGGTTTAGAGCTGTTGGATGTTGCCGATGCGATTCGCCCCTATCCGGAAATATCATCCTACCTGCAGCAGACCAAGGACGAAAACTTTTTAGAACAGCTAGAGCGATTTCCGGGTGGAACCGAAGTGAAAAACGCCATCAATGCCTATCTGGCTAAATATGGCATGCGCTGTCCAGGTGAAATCGATATCAGCAGAGAACGCTGGGCTGAGAAGCCGCTCACCCTATTACCTCTGATTCTCAGCAGTCTGAAAAACTTTGAATCAAACGCTCGCCGCCGAGTTTTTAATCAACGACTGCAGGAAGCCAAGGAAAAGGAACAAGAAATCCTAACACGCCTGCAGAAACTGCCCGATGGTAAAAACAAAGCTGAAAAAACCAAGTCAATCATCGGCATATTTCGCAGTTTGTGCGGCTATCGTGAATATCCGAAATACCATATGATCAACCGCTATTTCATCTACAAGCAGGCTTTATTAAAAGAAGCCGAAAAGCTGGTTCAGGTAGGAATTATCCACAGCAAAGATGACATCTTCTACCTCACATTTGACGAACTTTGCCAAACAGTGCGCACCCAGACCTTAGATCAGAATCTGATTCGCCAGCGCAAAGCCGAGTATCATATTTACGAGCGGCTTACGCCACCCCGGGTGATGACATCGGAAGGTGAAATCATTGTCGGTGAATACCACCAACAATCAAACTTACCAAGTAACGTTCTTCCCGGACTAGCCGTATCTTCTGGCAAAGTCGAAGGCAGAGCTCGTGTTATTCACGATCTGGAAACAGCTGCCCTGGAAGAGGGTGATATTTTGGTAACCACTTATACTGATCCAGGATGGACACCGTTGTTTTTATCAATCAAGGGATTGGTAACTGAAGTCGGTGGATTGATGACCCATGGTTCGGTCATTGCCCGCGAATACGGCTTGCCTGCCGTCGTAGGGGTTGAAAATGCTACCAAGCTCATCAAAGACGGGCAGAAGATTCGAGTCAATGGTACTGAAGGTTATATAGAAATCTTAGCATAAAATTCAAAAACTGACCCCCTCAACTGAGGGGGTTAACTTGTTACTGCACCCGTGGATTCCAGCCGTCATCTCCAGCTAGCACATTTTCCACAGTATACTCTTTGGCTTCTTCATCGGTCAGAATTTTGGCCCACGGTACTCGCTGATCCATTTTCGCCCCCGGACCATAACTCTTGTACTCAGCATAAAACGTAGTCTGTTCCCGCTCCGGGCGGCTCCAGTTATGCCACCCTTCAGGTTTGATGTGCTCTCCCATATAGGTGTTAATGAACACTGTCCTGCCGTAATCCCGCCAAGGCCTGCCGAGATAGACCGTTTCCGGCTGGGCATCTCCCGTAAGCTTGCAGTTAATCAACACATAACCATATTTCTCGCCTTCAGGAGTAGAAGCCGCTGTAATATACCCAGTATGGCGGTCGTGAGAGAACAGCTCGCAGTTGTAGAATACCGCAGTGGCACCGCCAAATATAAAGTCCACATCGCCGGCGATGAAGCAGTTTTCATAATAGTGTCTGCCCTTTTTCCGCGGCATTCCCTCGCGTGGACTGTCAAACAAGTCACCATTGCCGGTAACCGGCGGCAGAGGACCGGTAAAAATCGTATCTTGATGCCCCAAAAACCGGCAGTTTCTAAACACCACCCGATCCGCATCAATATAAGCTGCCAAAGCTTGTCCCGCTATCTTTCCTGGTCCCGCAGCGTTCTCAAAGGTGATGTCCTCGGCAAGAAAATCATCCCCAGTAATCAGAACTGTGTAAGAATTGAATGTTCCGTATTTTTTTCCATCCGGCCATCTTTTGAGGGCGCAGTCATCGTAGGTAATAACCGTTTCCATGCCTTCACCCTTGAGCGTAATCAATCTTCTGTCAATATGCAGTTTCTCATGGTATCTGCCTTTTTTGACCTGAATGATTGTTCTTGTTGAGTTATCCTCAGGTATGTGATTAATCGCTTCTTGAATGGTTTGAAAATCTCCGCTTCCATCTTGGGCAACAACAATCATTGCTCTCTCTCCTTCTTTAAAATCTAAATAATAATCCCCAGTTGTTAATTATATTTAACAGCTGAAAAACCTTTATTTTCTAGAAGAGATTGCAGAGCTTGTATTAAAACAGCATTTCAAGGAAAAATTAACGATGGAGGTGATTGCAGTGAATGGAATGGCAACCAGCTGGGTTGTTCTGATATTAGGAGTGGTTGTTACCGCGATCGGATACTTTATGCTTCCCGGCGAGTTCGCAGCCGGAGTGTTAGGATTTGGATTAGCCCATATCGTGCTGGGATTTCTCGACATGTTCCGGCCAACGGTGAGACAGTAACATCAATTGTAAAAAGGAGTTGAAGCAATGTTTAATCCCTTTGACCAAAAACCGATTCTGCTTGGCGATGCAATCATGGATTGGGAAACAATCTATCCCAAACCATATTCAAAAATGAATGTTGACCCTTATACCAAAACCAGAGTTATCCTCATGAATGGAATAGAAGTTGAGTCAGTGCTGTTTCTGCATCAATTCCACCGCAACTGCACTAACAATGAGCTCCGACGTGATTTAGCATTCATGCGCCGTTCGGAACAACAGCAGCAAAAACGGATCAACTGGTTGTCCCCAATTGATGAAACTCCTCTGGAAACAACCATCGGCTATGAGCATTTAGCTGTTGACTTAACCGCGTGGTTAGCTCAGAATGAGCCAAATCCTTATGTTAAGCAGACCTTGGACTTCGCTCTGTTGGAGGACTTTGACCACCTTTACCGCTATGCTAATCTGCTTCACATGGATAAAAACGTTCCTGCTCATAATCTTGTGCAGGAATACGTGGAAATCACTCCCGGGCGCCCCACAATCTCTGAGCACCGCCACCCGAACGAAGCAGTTCGCTTTTATGTAGACTTTAAAACCGCTGACATCCAAACCAAACTCAACACTTTAATCATCACTGCCGCTGAACAGCAGACCATGAACTTCTATATGAACATCGGCTCAACCTACTACAATGATCTCGGCCGCCAGCTGTATCAGGAAATTGCCATGATCGAAGAGCAGCATGTCAGTCAATACGGCTCGCTGCTCGATCCTAACTGCACTTGGCTGGAAAACCTCCTGCTGCACCAGTACATGGAGTGCTATCTCTACTACTCGTTCTATCAGGATGAGATCGACCCAAACATCAAGATGATCTGGGAATCCCATCTGGAACAGGAAATAGCACATCTCCATCGGGCAGCCGATCTCCTAGCAATATATGAAAACAAGCACTGGAGTGCTGTTGTACCGGGCCCCTTCCCGAAACTGCTTAAGTTCCATGACACCAAACAATATGTCCGCCAAGTGATGAGCAATCAAACTGAGTTGACAGCTGATTACGAGCACCTAAAACCTATCTACGACCTGCCTGAATACCACGGCTTTTTCTGGTATCAAAATGCGGTCAACAATAATGTCAACATGGTGCCGAGCCACACCGTTATTATGGAGCACCAGCGTAAATATGGCCGGGATTACCGCTCAGAAATTGAGGCTCATCCGGTTGAATCGTTAAGGGACCGCAAGACCGATAACACCCAAATTGGCCGTTCAAAGCAGAGGGTACCCCAACTTGTATAAACAAGAATAAATAGAAAAGCAGCTAAGTCATTGGACCAGGCTGCTTTCTTGCTTCAATCCTTTTGGTTCGTCATATCTAAACCCTTTATATAATGCTATACCCGCTTCCAGCGCGGTAAGGATGATGATTGCAGTGATAGAAATCAGTTTTAGTTGGATAAAAAGCTTTGGGTCAAACTGGACAAACTGCTGCAGACCATCACCAATCCATTCTGATAGTTCATGGATAATCCAAATAAACAATACTGTAGAAAGTGTATTCATCGCAGAAACGACTGCAGCTGTTTTTCTAGTCCATCGACCTTTAACAATTTTGATCAGCTCGATAAATATGTTCAAGATAAATATGATTAATACAGCTGGTTTCAACCCGATTCCGGTCAGGTCCGCCAAGTACCAAAATATCGGTGCAAACAGCGAAGTAATAAAGATCGAAACGAGTGATTCCCGCCAGGATATTAAAGCCTTCTCATGGGGTAGTTCCGGAAGCCGGGCTGGATCCCATTCGCTCAGTTCTGAATCTGGTTCTGGTTTCCTTTCCCGGTAATCCAACAGCGAAAAGATAAGTGTTATCAGGGCTGCTCCTGCGACAAGTGAAGTCAGCAGCGAAATCACATAGTCTTTAGCAGCTGCTTTGATACTGCCTCCGGACAGCGCTGTCTCCATTCCGGCGGCGGCTGCGATCCCAAGCAGCAGAGCAAGTGCAAAAACTATCAGCACCGATATATATTGATGATAATAACGGGGTCCAATTAAATACCGCTTTTTTCCCTGATATCGCTCCGCTAATTCTATGGGATCTCCCAGATCAACTAATACCTGGCGGATCACCTCATCTTCAGGGAGCTTCTTGTCCGCCATAAGAATCCGAGTGTTAATTGACTCCCGCAGTTTACTGCTGACCTCAACTCTGGATTTTGCCGGGACCTCGCTGATCACGGCATAAATATACCTCTCAATCACTGCCATCCCGCCTATCTGACAGCATCCCCTTTATGAATCAGATTCTGAAATATCATAGTCAGGTGATTCACTTACATGAGAGCTGACTTCAATTCTAACCAATGAGCGGCGCATCATCACCTGCAGTCTGCGGATTTGATGTTCTTCCTTTTCTTCCATGATGGTAGCCTGAACATCCTGCAGATCGCGTTCAGCCCGTTCACGGTCAATTTCATCAGGTTTTTGAGCAATGGTACTGTAAATGTTTACCGATGTTGGACTGATTTGAGCAATGCCGCCAAAGAGAGCAAGTTTTTTAATCGAACCATTGTTATGAATCCGCAGTATTCCATCGCCGAGTACTGTAGAAATGGGTTCGTGACCGGGCAGCACTCCCAAGTCACCGTCGATACAGCGCATAACCACCATATCGGCTTCTTCCTCGAATTTAAGTCCCCGAGGAGTGGTTATTTTAAGCTCGATTTTTTTCATGATCAACCACCTCGAGCGCTTTTGTATTTCTCCACTACCTCATCGATAGTACCCACGTTGAGAAAATATCCTTCAGGGATCTCATCGTGCGCACCTTCAATAATCTCTCTAAAGCCGCGAATTGTTTCACCCACCGGCACATAGCGTCCCGGAATCGACGTAAATTTCTCAGCAACATAGAAGGGCTGAGACAGGAAGCGCTGAATCTTTCGGGCTCGATTAACAATCAGCTTATCTTCCTCAGATAGTTCATCCATTCCTAAGATTGCTACGATATCCTGCAGATCTTTATACCGCTGCAGAATACTCCTTACAGCCTGAGAAACCCGGTAATGCTCGGAACCGACAATACTGGCTTCAAGAATCCGCGATGAAGAGTTAAGAGGATCAATCGCTGGATAGATACCCTGCTCAACAATGGCTCGAGATAAAACAGTCATCGCATCCAAGTGAGCAAATGTAGTGGCGGTAGCCGGATCGGTAAAGTCGTCGGCAGGAACATAAATCGCCTGCACCGAGGTAATGGAACCTGACTTTGTCGAGGTAATCCGCTCCTGTAACGCACCAATCTCATTGGCCAGCGTCGGCTGGTAGCCTACAGCACTGGGGGTGCGTCCCAACAGCGCCGAAACCTCAGAGCCAGCTTGGACAAAGCGGAAAATATTATCAATAAACAGCAGCACGTCCTGCTGCTTTTCATCCCGGAAATACTCAGCCATGGTCAGACCACTCAGGCCAACCCGCATTCTCACACCAGGGGGTTCATTCATTTGACCGAAGATAAGAGCAGTATTCTCAATAACCCCGGAGTTTTTCATATCGTGATAGAGGTCGTTGCCCTCACGGGTACGCTCCCCTACACCGACGAACACAGAATAGCCGCCGTGTTCCTTGGCAATACTGTTAATCAATTCCATGATCAGGACTGTTTTTCCTACACCTGCACCGCCAAATAAACCGATTTTGCCGCCCTTAGAAAATGGGCAGAGCAGATCAATCGCTTTGATTCCTGTTTCGAGCATTTCCGGCTGAGCAATCTGCTCTGTAAACTTTGGCGGTTCTCTATGAATAGGCCAGTATTCTGCGGATTCGATACTCGGTTCGTTGTCAATCGGCTCTCCCAAAACATTGAGCATGCGGCCGAGAACCGCTTCACCAACCGGCACGGCGATAGGTGCTCCGGTGTCAATGGCTTCCATACCACGTTTTAAGCCATCGGTAGGATGCATGGAAATGCATCGCACCGAGTGATCGCCTACATGCTGCATGACTTCCAGCACGATTTTATCGCCGCCAAAAGGTACCTCAATTGCGTTGTATAGAGCAGGTAATTCGTCCTCGAAACGAATATCGATAACCGCACCAATAATCTGAGTGATTTTACCTATATTTTTAGCCGTCATGTGCTTCCACCTTTTTAATCAAAATTATTCAAAACCTCTGCGCTGCCAACAATCTCACTGAGTTCCTGAGTGATCGCTGCCTGCCGCTTACGGTTAAAAACACGGGTCAGCTCCTCAATCATGTCCTCAGCGTTTTTTCTGGCTGCATCCATCGTAACCATGCGGGCTGCCTGCTCGCTAGTGTGCGATTCGGAGAACGCTCTAAACAAACTCATGTGCAGATAGAACGGAATGATATGATCGATGTATGTGAAAATGTCCGGTTCGAATTTACGATCATCGTCGTCTACTGCTGTACTATCCGAGAAAGCCGGCAGCAGCCGATCTACATGGGGGATATAGTTTAACAGTGACTCGAACTGGGTATAAACGATAAATACCTCATCAACTTCGCCGGACAAATATAAATCTGCTGCCCACTTGGCAACACTTTCTGAACCATAATACACCTGGGCATCCGCTACATCAGTAATCGTGCGGACAATGTTCTTGCCCCGCTTTTTAAAGTATTCATGGCCTTTGGAACCAATAACGAGCAGTTTCTCATTTTTTCCTTGATTCATATGTTCCAAAGCCTTCGCCATGATATTAGCATTATAACCACCAGAAAAACCCCGATCACTAGTTAAGACGATATATAAAGAGTTCTTAGCTTCTCTTAGTTTAAAAAAGGGATGTTCTTGAGCTTTTAGACAAGTTCCCAGCTCCTGAACAGTCTGAGTTAGTTTATGATAGATAGGACGTACACCTTCCAACTGCGCCCGCGCCTTATGCAGCTTTGTAGAAGCGATCATGTTCATCGCTTTTACGATCTGCTCTGTTGAGCTGACATTATTTATTCTTTGTTTAATCTCTCGCAGCGAAGCCACATCGGTACCTCCCTATCCGTAGTTATACTGTTTCTTTACCTCCGCAATTACTGCATCAATTTCCTTTTCCAGCTCCTCCGAAATCTCGCCTGTTTCTCTAATTTGTTCTTTAATATGAGCTGCATGACTATCAATGTACTTGATTAAGTCTCTTTGGAACTTCAGAATCCGTCCAAGCTCAATATCTTTCAAATGATTGTTGTTCAATGCGTAGAGAATCAGCACCTGGTCTTCTACCGGCATAGGTCTATACTGGGGCTGCTTAAGAACCTCCATAATCCGCTCACCATGATTTAAGCGATCAACAGTGTCCTGGCTGAGATCAGACCCAAACTGAGAAAATGCAGCCAGCTCTCTATACTGGGCAAACTCAATCCTAAGCGGTCCAGCAAGCTTCTTCATCGCCGGAATCTGGGCTGAACCTCCGACCCGTGACACTGAGAACCCCGGATTGATTGCCGGACGGATGCCGTGGTTAAACAGATCCGCTTCCAAATAAATCTGACCATCGGTAATCGAAATTACATTCGTGGGAATATAAGCGGAGATATCCCCTTCTTGGGTTTCGATAATCGGTAAAGCGGTTAAAGTTCCGCCGCCATGCTCATCGCTTAGACAAGCCGCCCGCTCTAAGAGCCGCGAGTGCAGATAAAAAATGTCACCTGGGAAAGCTTCTCGACCCGGTGGACGGCGCAGCAGCAGGCTGATCGCCCTATATGCGACCGCGTGCTTTGACAAATCATCAAACACCACCAATACATCTTTACCCTTGTACATCCACTCTTCCGCAATCGCACATCCCGAATAGGGTGCCAGATACTGGAGTGGAGCTGAATCGCTGGCAGTCGACAGCACTACTGTTGTATAGTCCATCGCTCCTGTCTCATTTAAGACTTTAATGATTCTCGCCATGGTGGATGCTTTTTGCCCAATTCCTACATATACACAATAGACACCTTTATCTTTCTGGTTAATGATTGCATCAACAGCAATCGCCGTTTTGCCCGTTTGGCGATCGCCAATGATTAACTCCCTCTGGCCTTTGCCGATCGGTACTAAAGCGTCAATAGCTTTGATTCCGGTTTGGAGAGGACGGTTAACTTCTTGACGCATAATCACACTGGGAGCCGGACTTTCAATCTTGCGGTAACCATCAGCCGCGATAGCACCTTTGCCATCAATAGGCTCTCCAAGCGCATTAACCACACGACCGAGCATGCCATCGCCTACCGGAACTTCAGCCATTCTTCCGGTCAGCTTAACAGGATCACCTTCTTTAATTCCAGCGTCAGAACCCATAATAACTGCGCCAATCGTGTCTTCATCTAGGTTCAGCGCCATTCCGTATGTACCGTTCGAAAACTCCAGCAGTTCGCCGCTCATGGCGCCATACAGCCCATGTATTCTGGCAATACCGTCACCAACCTGGATAACGGTACCGGCTTCCGAGAAGTCTAACTGCGATGAGTAAGACTTGATCTGCTGCTTAATAACTCTGCTTATTTCATCTGGTTTAACTACCATGCGCAACCTCCCCTCTTCAAACGTTCCTTCATCATATTCAACTCGGATCTCACAGTCCGATCGAAAATCATTCCGTCAACTAGAATATAGAATCCGCCGATTACATCAGGATCAACTGCTGTTATAAGCTCGATCTCCATCTTGGTTTTCTTAACTAATGCTTGACGAACAGACTCAATCTGCGCTTCAGTAAGCGGTTTAGCTGACACAAGCTTTGCCTCGATGCGTCCCAGGCGTCTTTTTACCCGCTCGATAAATTCAGTTAGCGCAGGCACTATCTGCGCTTCTCGACTTTTCCTGACCGCAAGGTGCAGAAAGCCCATCAAATGCTCGGAAATCTGAGCGGCAAATGCGTCATTGAAAAACTTTAGCTTAGCAGTGTCCGGAATATGCGGATGGATAAGAAATGCCTGCACATCTTCATCGTCAAGGGCATCTCTCACTACGATTGCCTGCTCTAAATCCTGCTCTAAACTGCCTTCTTCGTCTGCTAGTTCTAACAGAGCCTGTGCGTATCTATCCGTTAATGCTGCCATTGCGCTTCCTCCAGCTGGGCCATGGCTTCCTCGAACAGCTGATCCTGAACTGCATCGTCAATTGTACGGGCAATATACTTTTCAGCAATCAGGGAAGCTGCCTCTATAATATACAGACGGGACTCTTCTTTCAGCCGCTCCCGCTGGGCAGCGATACTTTCGGACGCCTTTCTTTTTATCTCATCTGCTTCAAATTTAGCTTCAGCTAGAATCGCTTTGCTTTCCTCAACAGCTTGAAAGCGAGCTGCTTCCAGGATTTCTAAGCGCTCTTGATCAATCTCTTTCAATTTTTCCTTGTATTCAGCAATCAACTGTTCAGCTCTGGCCTTTGCCTGTTCGGCCTCATCCATTCGGTTTTGAATGCGATCTGCCCGCTTCTGCATAAATTCTTTCACCGGGTTATAGAGCAGATAACCTAAGCCTCCAGCCAGGATTATCGCATTCAGAAGTTGGATGCCGATTTGAATCAGTGTCTGCGAATCAAGTCCAAATAAACGTCCTTCGGGAACTGTTTGAGCCAAAAAGATCAGATTATGCAAATTCGATTGGCCCCCCTTTCACTCCGCTTTTGCAAACTACCGCCCATTATCAGCCAAGCAGATCAAATAATCTGTTTACAAGTGGATTTGCAAACAGCATGATAATGGCGATCAATAGACCGTAAATACCGGAAGTCTCTGCAAAAGCAAGTCCCACAAACATCGCACTTCTGATATCATCAGCAGCTTCTGGCTGTCTTGCCATAGACTCAATTGCCTGGCTGGCAACTTTTGCCTGACCAAATGTGGTAAACAACCCGTTAAGAAGTGCAATAGCAGCTGCAATGTGAACAATACCGATTACCAGACCTAAATTTTCCATAGAAAAATCCTCCAATCATTTTTGTTTTCTAGTTTTTCTTAATGGTTACCAGGCATCATCAGCGGCGATTCTGATGAACATGAGACTGATGATGACAAAAATATAAGTCTGCAGGCTTCCAAACAGCACATCAAAAAATGCGTGCAGGAATGCCGGGATGCCGATTTGAACAAACTTCGGCGTTAAAGCATAGTAAAGCGTTAGAATAATTGTGCCGGAAAGCATATTGCCGAACAAGCGGAAACTTAGAGCAACCGGTTTGGCCAGCTCTCCAATTAAATTCATGGGAAAGAAAATCCAGTGGGGATCAATATATGTTTTTAAATAAGCGCCTTTGCGGTACTTTAGACCCATGACAACCATAAGCACAAAAGTGGCAAGGGCAAGGGCAAATGTAGTTGCCCAATCAGCCGTTGGCGCTCGCAGTCCAAAGATACTGGACAAAGCACTGAAGAGTATAAAAGCAAAAACCGCAAAAAACCAAGGTGAAAGATAGGAAAGCGTTGAGCCTATAGCATTCACAGCGAAGTTGTCAAACATCTCGACAATAATCTCAATCGCGTTTTGGAATCCTTTCGGGATTTCCTGAAATCTCCTGAGCTTGATCCGGGCTACAATCGCGATTGCGATGAGGACCAGCATAATGATCCAAGTGTTGACAAGAGTTTCTGTTATCCAGATTTCAACACCCGCAATCTCAATCACACCGTAATTTTTTACATTCAGTAAATCGATGTCCTATCACCTCCTGCATTAATGTTTCTCTAAGTTAGCACCTTTTGGTGAAAACTTGAACGTATACAGGGCTATCTGGTAGGCAAATATGCCTGCAGCTGCGCCCCACAAGCTGATCCAGGGAACCAAAGCTGCGATAAGCAAAGCGCCCCCGGTAAGCAGGAGCCTCAAGATATGATGCATGCTGACATAGGTTCCCGCTCGTCCTTTATCCATAGCAAGCGCTTTATCTACAGCGCGCTCAAGCAGCATTACTTTACCTACACTGACTCCTGTACCCAATACAAGTCCCAGTAGAAATGGCAAAAAAGCCAGTGAGTGGTAATAAATTACAGAGCCTGCCAGGCAGATTGCTGAGATAATCAGGATGGCAGTGATCATTCTTCTTGCTATATCAGATAGTTTCATGGCTTCACTCTCCCTAGAAATCCTTCAACAAAGACCTGATTGCTGCCCCAAGACCCAATAAAGAACAGATCAGCAGCAGCCATGGCTCTGTACCCAACCAGCGATCTAGATACTTGCCTAATAAAACACCAACTAAAATTGTTGCTGCCATGGTAACGCCTACTTGTGAAAAATAGGCAAAAGCACTAAACAGAATTTCACTATTTTTCCGGCGCTTTTTGTTATTGTGCTCTTTGCTCAAGCCCACCATACTCCTCACAGATAGTGCTCTATCCTACAGGTCCCATTATTACCTAGATCTTACCATGAATTAGTTGACTCCGCAAGTATCCACATGCTAACCAACCGGCATGTGCACGCTTTCACAATTATATCATAATAATAACCCAGTGCGGTACACTGAGCCGGGCGGAACATTTGTGAACGTGTTCACACCACAATCTTAAAAGATTTATTTCCCTCGGTCAAGCTACTTTACAGATTTTTTGGCAAATATTAACATCCGGCTTGAAAACTATGCCATGGCTCCCCAAATCTGTACCTGCTCTCTTAAACTTACTTGACCAATCGATCGATCAGCTGTCTTAATACCGGTAGGACCTCTTTGTCAAACCACGGATTGCGCTTAAACCACCCGATATTAAGCGGCGAAGGATGAACCAATGGAAAGTACAGGGGCTGATAGCTTTGATAGTTTCGCACCGTTTCCGTTAAATTCTCCCGGCACCGGTCCTTCAAGTAGTGTTTTTGAGAGTAACTGCCGATAAGGATGATTGTTTCTATATTGGGCATTTCCTGAAGCAGTCTTGGATGCCATTTGTCAGCAAAGCCCTTCCTCGGCGGCAGATCTCCGGATCTACCTTTTCCGGGAAAATAGAAATCCATGGGCAGATGAGCAATAAGGTCGGTGCTGTAAAACAGCTCTCTCGACATCCCCAACCACTCCCGCAGCCGGTCTCCACTTAAGTCATTCCAAAACAGGCGCGTTTCCTCTGCCTTTCTGCCCGGAGCCTGCCCAACAATAACAATCCGAGCATCCTTAGAGGCTTTAAATAAAGGCTCGATACCTCGTTGTGTATACGATTGATTCATTGGATCACTCATTATCTCTTGCTTGATCTTGTCAAAAACGCTCACTTTTATCACTTCCATTTGTAAAAATGTCCGTTATGAATGCTTCCACTTCATCCCACGCAGTGTTAGCCTCCGCAAGCTCTGGAAACAGCATCTGAAACACATGGAACATACCAGGATAAGCTGTCAGCTGGACAGATACACCCGACTCCTTGGCTTTCCGTGCCACTTGAACAGTGTCATTAAGCAGCACCTCATCCCCTCCCACCTGCATCAAAAGAGGTGGAAATCCACCATACTCTCCATAGACTGGTGAGATGTAAGGATTATCTGCTCTGTAACTGCTCACATAGCTCGGCTTTAACAACCGATAATTAAGGTTAGTCCAAGCTCACATGGTTATTACACCCGCTGGAAGCACTAATTCCTGATCCCTTAGATAAAGCACGGTCGCAAGTGCTAGTCCACCGCCCGCGGAGTCTCCTGCAATAATAATGTTGTCGGGAGCATAACCTGGTTCCAGAAGCCACCGATACGCCAATACAGCGTCTTCCAAAGCTGCTGGGAAAGGATGCTGAGGAGCAACCCGGTAATCAACAGTTAATACCCCGGCACCGCTGATCTCAGCATACTTCACCGCTGCACGCCTATACGTTATTCCATTATCTTTAAGAGAGCGGACATAAGCCCCACCATGAAGCTGAAGAATAACCTTGTCGGGTCTAGTATTTGCTGCTTGAACCCATTCCATGGTGATTC
>DURM01000038.1 GCA_012837335.1 Bacillota bacterium | reverse complement strand
GGCGGAGCGAATTTGTGACCGAATTGCTTTTATAGTAAGAGGAAAAATTGTCAGGATCGGTGCTGTAGGTGAGTTAATGGAGGAGTTAAGGCAGGAGTATAAAGTTCGGCTGCAGACAAATGGCTTAATTGGCAATCTAAAGCCAGAACTTGAAAATAGTGTTCCAAACTGCAGGGTGGAGATTGTTGATGATAAGTCCTGCTTGATCGTTTCCAATGAGCGGATTGACCTGTGCCCAGTTCTCCAGTTGTTTGCCTTTCGAGACATTACTGTCTATGAAGCAGAGGTGGTTAAACCAACTCTAGAAGAAGTGTTTGTTAAGATAACAAATGCTGCTGGTAAAGAATTTGCAGATGGGAAGGTGAGCCAATAATGCACACTGTAATCGCCTTCTGGAATATCTTGAAAAAGGATATTGAAACTTACTATTTAAAGCCGCCAAATATCAGCTGGGGGATAGTTTTTCCTCTATCCTGGACGCTGATGCAGTTGATTCGCTCGGGAGGTGGCACCGGGATTGAAGAACTGCTTCCAGGTTTAATGGCCATGAGTGTTTTATTTGGAACAACTTCGATGCTGGCTGTCACGATTACCTTTGAAAGAAAAGGGCGTTCGTTTGATCGCCTGCTGATCGCACCACTCAGTATCGGGGTGCTCGTCTTTGCCAAAATTTTGGGAGCAGTCTTATTTGGAATGTTCAATGCCTTTGTGCCAGTCATCTTGGCTGCTTTTTTCATAAATCTAAGTGGTGTAAATTGGACAGCTGCCGTGATTGGCGTTGTGCTGATTGCCGTGACATCAGCACTGCTGGGCTTGGTGATCGCTGTATCGGCAAGGGAAGTGTTTGAGGCCCAAACGTTTTCGAATTTCTTTCGCTTTCCAATGCTGTTTCTGTGCGGTCTGTTTATTCCTATTAAGCAGCTGCCTGCTCTGTTGAGACCGATCTCCTTTTGTCTGCCTTTGACCTACGGAGCCGATCTGCTGCACGGGGCAGTTGTAGGTGGTTCAATGTTTAATGTATCGTTCAACGTTTTAGTTATGCTGGCTTTTGCCGCACTGTTGTTTTATCTAGCGCGGAGAAATATCAGCCAAAAGTGGATCCTGTGATTATTCCATAGATTGTATAAAATCCTCACATAATAACCATACTAACACAGCATATGTATAGTAGTGGGGTGAGGATTATGGCGGAACCGAGAAGTTCGCTGCTGCATCGGTTTGCATCGTGGCTTTTAGCAGATCCCGATGCAGGGGAGGTTGATGCATATCAGGATACCGAGGCTGAGTTGTTAAAGCAGGTCGAGAATGCGAAAAATGATTGGCTTGCTGCTCGCAGTTATTTTGATAATTTATCTGATCCGGAATTAGTTGATTATGCGATCTATTCACTGGAAGCAGCTGAGCGGAAATATATGTATCTCCTCAAACGGCTGAAAACGGAGAAAGCTGAATAAGCAACGCTGGATGTTCTAAAGGGTTTGTTCTTAACATATATGTTAGGGACGAACCCTTTTTTTGGAGGCATTGATATGAATGTATCGATAGTTTTCTCCTATCTGCTGGGATTGGTTATTCTTTATTTTTTAGCAAGATTAATGCTGATACCGCTGCGTGTAATTGCCCGGCTGCTAATTAACGGCATTATCGGAGGTCTGCTGCTAGCCACCTTCAATCTAGCCGGCAGCTATTTTGGCCTCTACCTGGCGATTAATCCAATCACTGTGCTTGTCGCAGGATTGCTGGGAGTGCCCGGAGTACTTCTGTTGGCTGCGATCCGCTACATTGTCCTCGGATAAAAGTTTTTAAATTTTTTGTTGACAAGCATCCTGCCGTGTGATAGTATAAACAAGCTGTCGCTGAAACGGCAGCCAGAACTTTGAAAACTAAACAGCAGAAGTGCGGGTAACTTTTTAAAAGTTATCAGCTCTGTCAAATAAGAGCAAAGATTAAACTTAACCATTTTTATTGGAGAGTTTGATCCTGGCTCAGGACGAACGCTG
>DURM01000037.1 GCA_012837335.1 Bacillota bacterium | reverse complement strand
GGTCTTTTGCATCAATACTACGAAGTATGACTGAGGTCTATCAGGAGCGGTATACGCGGTCCGTACGTACCGTTCTGTGAGAGGAAAACCGCTAGGCTGATCACCTAGCGGTTACCTACTCGATTAAAGAATAATAACTAGGCTAGATACTTGAAACGCTAGAAATCACTGGCTTTTTCCTGCGCTTGTTTGATAGCAGCGCCAATAATCGCCTCGACATCACTGCCAACAAGATCCAATCCATCGGCAAAGATGGTTTCATAATCGTTAATGCCTAGAAATCTCATGATTGTCCATACATACCGATCGCCCAGCTCGTACTCGCGGGCTGGGCTGTCAGAGTAGAGTCCACCTCTGGTGACGATATTTACCGCCTTCTTACCCTTGCACAACCCTACTGCTCCTTGTTCGGTGTATTTGAAAGTGATCCCTGGTATACATACGTAATCGAAGTAAGCTTTAAGAATAGCCGGGATGCCTAGATTCCAAAGCGGCTCTGCGATTACATATTTGTCTGCTTCTGCAAACTGGTGCGCGTACTTGAGGACCGGATGGTTTCTGTCATCCGCAGCATCTGGTTTAAATGCGTTCTTTAAGTCCTCCTCGGTTAACCATTGAATCTTTTCTGCATAGAGGTCAAGAGTAATTATTTGATCATTTGGATGGTATTGCCTATAGGCATCTATGAAACTTTCGGATATTTGAAGGGTCCGAGAGCGGTTTTCCGGTTTAGGATTCGCTTTGATATAGAGTAACTTGGCCATAGATCTCATCCCTTTGCGAGAAATAATTAGCAGCCTAGTTATTTATTCTACTTCACTATTACTTGATGCAGACATAAACTCCTTGTCTGAATGTTACGACATTATCAAGTCTCGGGGTTGGAGCCTGTTGCTTACTAGCGATAAAGTCTCCTGTTCTATTTAACCGCGATAGTAAGACAGTTAGAAGAGTAAACTCAGCAGCCAGATAATGAATATAATGGGTGATAGAATAATTGCAATCGGGATAATTACCGAAAGAAAAGTTACGCCTAGGGTAAAGAGCAGTACTCCACCGACAATAATCACAACGATTGCCAGGATCGGAGTAACAACACCGAAGATAGTAAGGAATACGACTCCTAACACGAACAGGCCGATTAAAGCTCTGGCGATGGGGTTTTTCACCTCTTTATTATTAATCACGATAGTATTTCCGCCATTAAACAGCGGTTTGCGCAGTAAAACATAATCCATAATGTCTGGATTTTCTTTCAGATATAAGTAAGCAGCAATACCAAGAATGATTAAACCAATTGGCCAGATCGTACTCCAATAGCTGATTAAAAAAGACTTTTTAAACGCATACGTTAAGCAGACAAGGGAAATAACTGCGTAAACGATGATTTCAAATCGATTGTAATCGCGGCGCTCAGTTTTTGTTATTGAGACAAACAGCTGATAGAGCGATAATCCAGCTATACCTAGGGCAAGCAGTCGAGATAAGGATAGTGAGAAAAAAGTTGTATTTAGGTTGGCAAGTAAGCCAACAACACCGACTACAATCAAGATTGCTGCAATATACTTAGTGTTATCCATTTTATTCACCCTTCGTTGATCTTTTGATTTAATTATATATTTCCTGCGCTGTTGTTTTGAACCTGCTATGGTTGGTTTTTCGATCGGTCTGGAGACTGAACTTAGATAAAAAAGCCTGTGCGTTTGCGGCACAGGCTTCATGCTATTTGTGCTGAATCTCTTTGCGAATAATAAGGGCTAGTGTTAGGATGATAAATCCAATTGCTAGAATTTGGGTGAGTACAAAAGGCCCAATTAAAGGACTGTGCTGTCTGATAAAATCAATAAGTAAGCGTACAACTGAATGGACCAGCATTACCCGAAAAAAGGCGTATCCTGGATATTTTGGTTTCCGCGCCCATCTAAGGGCAAATGGCAGTATAATAATAGAGGCAATCATTTCATAGAGTTGAGCTGGATGGACCGGTCCGCCGCTGTAAGGAAATTCCACAGCCCAGGGAAGGTTTGTCGGAGCCCCGTACAGCTCCCCATTGATAAAATTGCCCAGTCTGACAAAAATATGGCCGATTGTAATGGAGGGTGCAATTGCATCAGCTAAAGTCCAGTAAGGCAGATTCGCTTTCTTTGTCCAGTAATACCCCAGAAGCATGGTGGTAATAATTGCACCGTGAGAACCAAGCCCAGCCCTAGTGAACATCTCTATTGGATTTTGTAAGTAATAGTCAAGATTAGTAACGATAACTCCTAATCTAGCTCCAACGATCACAGCAATGCAGAGCTTAAAGAGCAGATCTTGAACAGCATCCTCATCTAGACCGTATAATCTTGTATGGCGCAGTGTTAGCAGATATCCAATCAAAAAGGCTGCAGCAACAAGGATGCCGTACCAATAAATGTTGATACCGCCGATTGAAAAAGCAATTGGATCCATATATCATTCCTCTTTTCGTTGTTGATTTGGTTCTGGGTAGGTAAAAATTCTGCCTTCATAGTTGCGGATGACTACCTTCTCTGGAGTCTGGCAGATAAGATATTGGGGTAATATCGGAATCTTACCTCCTCCACCTGGGGCATCGAGCACAAACGTTGGAATCGCAAACCCTGATGTATGTCCATGGAGTTTTTCCATGATCTCAATGCCAAGCGATACCGGGGTGCGGAAATGGTCAATTCCTTCGGCTAAGTCGCACTGGTAGAGATAGTAAGGCCGAACCCTAATCTGGAGTAGTTTATGAACCAGCTCTTTTTGAGCCTCGACAGAGTCATTTATGCCCTTTAACAGAACAGTTTGGTTCCCGAGAGGAATGCCCGCATCTGCAAGTAGGGCGCAGGCCTCAGCTGCTTCTGGTGTGATTTCTCGCACATGATTAAACTGGACATTTATCCAGAGCGGGTGATACTTTCTCAGTATATTCACCAGTTCCGGAGTGATCCGGTATGGATTGACAGCAGGCACTCTGGTGCCGATGCGCACGACCTCCACGTGGGGGATCCCTCGAATGGCAGCAATAATGTTCTCCAATGAACTGTCGCTTAAGGTAAGGGGATCGCCGCCGCTGATCAGCACATCGCGGATCTGGGGATTGTCACTGATATATTGGACAGCTCTGCTCAGCTTGGTTTGAGAGATTGCTGCTTCCTTAAAGCCAACGCGGCGTCTTCTCGTGCAGTGTCGGCAGTACATGTTGCAGGTTTCGGTTACAATCAGCAGTACCCGGTCGGGGTACCGGTGAACCAGATTCTCTACAGGCGACATTTCGTCTTCGGAGAGAGGATCCGCAAGACCGCTGCGAATGGATTCCTGAATCAGCGGTATTGCCTGACGCCTAATTGGACAGTTAGGATTGTTTTTATCAATTAGACTGGCAAAATAAGGGGTGACTGCTACGGGAAAACTGGGATTTTCCAAGGCTGCTTTTTCTTGGTCAGTCAGTTCAACTATTTCTGCGAAATCTGCTTCAGTGCGCAAACGATTGCGAAACTGCCACCGCCAGTCCTGCCAATCATTTTGCTGTGTATACACAAGTCGTCACTCCTATTTTATCATTGTCGGAACCATAACTGCGTCTACCATACCATGAATCAGTTTTTTATCCAGAGGACATATCGTTGCCAGCATACCGGCAAGCTCTACGCGATTGTTTTGTACAAAATAATAGGGGCAAAGCCGCACACGGCCTGACATTGCTTTGGGTTCCTTAGTATCAAAATCATAGTATTGGGCAGAAACCCGTCTTCCCTTGAAAAATTTCTGCAGGATATATGGGTTTTTCGGGAAACTTGCCAGCGCCTGATCAATCGTTTCGGACCACACCTTACTTGATACATCGTGACCGATGCACACTCCATGGCTGCCCCAGGAAAGCTCGGAAAAACCAGAGATCTTGATCACCATCTCCCGCTCGCGCTGTGTAGCTGCTTTTAACTGCTGCCAGTCTGTAATCGGACTGTCACCCAGCGTCAGGTTGGGAATTACGGCATGGGGAGGGAGAGGACGATTATCCATGATCCAAGTTGGCGGCAGCACTTTGAGCAGCAGCTGATATCCCTTGTCTCCTAGCTTTTCACTCCAGTATTCTGCTAAAGCGGGGTGGTGGAGGAATGCGAACAGCAGCTTTTCCTCTAGATAGCTTTTCAGCGGTGGAGTAATCAGTACAGTCTGCTTACGCACCGCGTAAAGGATTAGATCCATTTTTGGTATATTTTTAAGGTCGAACAGCTCAAAGAAGCGGTAAATAACATCGATCCGCTGGCGTTTGTGATCGATATCCAAATATAATCCGTCTTCTTTGAAGATTAATTCCTCTGGACGGACAGCATACGATGTTAATCCGAAAGCTGTCAGTGTATTGGCAATCCATTCCATCTCGCCAAAATAGTCCTGGGATTCTTCTGATACCACAATCGCCAGCATAGGATCAGACTGACCGGCTAAATTCCGAATCGCTTTGGCAAAATTGGAGACAATGCCATCTCTTCCTCCAATAAGTTCGAAACCGGCATCAGCATAATGCTGGGACAGTTCTCCCAGCATGCCGAACCCACCAGGGACAGAGTCAAGCTCAGAAATTATAAAACCATCATCAGTCAGAATCACATCAGGTCGAATAATAAAAGGCAGATCATTTTTAAAGCGGCGCATGCGGCCGTAATCACGTACGCTTTCGGTCTTACCAAAATCAAGATACTCGTGAATCCAGCTTGGATAATGACCGCGTAAGCTTAAGTCGTAAAGTTCATTCACTGCTTGATAGAACTGCAATAATACAGGACCTAGATCATTAAGTTGCGAGTAGGTTTCTTGATCCACAGCAAATGGTTCAACGCCTACCCTAAACTTACGATCCATATCAGTAAATATTTCTGTCAGATCAACCATTCATATCCCTCACATAAATGGATTTATTTTACTTTCCACAGCTGCGGTAGTCACTGGACCATGACCCGGACAGATAGTGGCTGCTTCGGGCAGAGTGAGAACGCGGCGCGCTGAACTTAGGTGACTCTGCCAGTTTGATTCAGATGCTCTGCCTACTGAGCCGGCAAACAGCAGATCACCAACAAAGATGATATCAGGCAGGAGGTAGCATCGGCTGTCATCGGTATGGCCGGGAGTATCCCAGATTTGCAGCGGTGGAATACTGCTTAGCAGTTCATTTTCAGTAATCGATTCCGGAAAGACCGGAGTCTTAAAATATTCGCGAACAGCCTGCAGGCTGTGGGCATGATCCTTGTGGCTGTGGGTTAGAAGGATGCCCATCGGATTAACCCCGATCTGATCGATTAAATGGAGGATGCGGCTTGCTTTAACACCCGGGTCAATAATAATACAGGCATTATGCTGTTTTAACTTAACAACATAGCAGTTGGCTTCACCAAGTTCGCCATAAAGAACGTAACAGGTAACAGCCTCTGTATTGATAGTAGCGGGAGCGGGAAGCGCTGTTACTTTCACAAACTGTTTTAAATTACTCGGATTAAGGTTCAGATATGCGGCGATTGCTTCAATAATATTAGGTTCCGGTATCCATTGACCTGCTTCAGCGGCTGCCGTTTGGGCGGTAGTAAGTCCCAAATCCCGGGAAAACATTTCAGGAGTTATCCCCAGCCCTTGGCGAGCCTTTTGAATCACATCACCAAAGTGATCTTCTAGCTTTTTCTTGATCAAGTCGGATACCCCCTTTTTTTGGTAATGATTCCTAAAAGAATCCTTCGCGGCAGTAGTTGAATTTCCTGCCTAAGTTCCTGTAAGATTAAGGGTAAGGAGGCTGTTTTATGAAAAAGATCATTCTTACTGGCGGTGGCTCCGCCGGTCATGTTACTCCCAATTTGGCATTGATTCCTGAACTTGAAAAACGAGGGTGGAATGTTGAATATATTGGCACTCACAGCGGAATTGAGCGGCAGCTCATTGGTGAGCGTGTGCCTTACCATCCCATCAGCGCGGGGAAACTGCGTCGTTACTTCGATCTGCAGAATTTTATCGACCCATTCCGCGTCCTTAAAGGAGTAGTTGATGCCTATCGAATTCTCCGCCGCCGCAAACCTAAGGTTATTTTCAGTAAAGGCGGATTTGTATCACTGCCGGTTGCAGCAGCTGCAAAAATGCTGGGAATTCCAGTAGTGCTGCATGAGTCTGATTTCAC
Organism: Bacillota bacterium; assembly: GCA_012837335.1. NCBI lineage: Bacteria > Bacillati > Bacillota > Bacillota bacterium. Next base: position 22,498 of record DURM01000037.1, on the reverse strand, counting down.
TCCCGGGCTGGCAAATAAACTAGCAGCACCTTTAGCTGCCCATATATGCTTAACTTTCCCGGAAACAGTCAAATATGTGTCCCAGGCAAAAACTACCGTTACCGGCAATCCAATCCGCAGAACCCTGCTTGATGGCAGCATCCAGAGGGGAAGAGAAACCTGCGGTTTTGACAAGTCTAAACCTGTCATATTAGTTATGGGCGGAAGCTTAGGAGCGGTCAGGATTAATCAAACAGTGCGGCAGGCGCTGCCGACGCTTCTGAAAAACTATCAGATTGTCCATATCTGCGGTCGTGGAAACATTGATCCTAGTATCGATCTTAAAGGCTATCGCCAGTTTGAATATGTGGCAGAGGAACTTCCGGATATTTTTGCCCTGGCAGACATAGTTATTTCTCGAGCTGGAGCTAATGCTTTGTTTGAACTGCTCACCTTAAAAAAACCCCATATTTTAATTCCCCTTTCACAGCAGGCTAGTCGGGGAGATCAGATCTTAAATGCTAAATCCTTTGCAGAGCAGGGGTTCAGCCTAGTACTCGAAGAAGAGCAGCTGACCGCTGACTCGTTGACTGCCGCTGTTGACAATCTCACCCTTAATAAAGACCGCTATTTACAGGCGATGTCAGCAAGCAAGCTGACCGATGCGGTTTCAGCGGTGATTGAAGTAATTGAATCAACCGCGAAGGACAAAGACCTCACCTAGGTTTATCGGTGAGGTCTTTGTATGAGTTCGCTATCTATGCAATTTCGATTCTCTGTGAGTTTTCCCACAATCCGTGGATGTTGCAGTAGCTGAGTGCCATAATGGTCCCTGATTGATTCAGCTTGATGCTTGTAGTTGCTTTTGGTTCAGTGTAAGCTGGACCTTCATTTGGTCCTGCTACGCACTCGCCATGAGCAGTAAACTGAAAATCTGCCAGCTCATAGGTGAAGTTATCGTTATCCGGTTGGAAGCAGATCTTAATCCAGCGAATATGATGCTCGGTTGTGTTTGGGTGGGCAATATCTGAACCAACATGGACGGTAATGGTGATCTCGTCGCCTGCTTTAGCAGATTCGGGAGCGACAATGGTGGGAACATGCTTCTCGTGTTTCCAATCACCACTGCGTAAAACATCGGCAAATTTTTTCATTTAATGAAGCCTCCTCATTTAATAGTAATAGTTATGGTTTAAGTTACCTTTCGCGATTATTTTAGAAAATCCTGCTTTTGTTGCCACAATTTGGCTCTTGTTCTTTGGAAGACATCGTCTGGTATAGATTGAACAGCAATGGCTAAGCTAAGTGAAGTATATTCATGGAGGTTGATAATATGATAAAATGCCCGGTGTGCAAACAATCTATGCGAAATATAAACGACAACGAATACAATGGTTATCAAGATGCTTACTACTGTGAATCCTGCGGTTTGGAGCAGGCGGTGCACTGGAGCAGCGGAGAAAGAATAGTGATGCATGTGCAGCGCGAACAAAACAATTCTGACCTAGAATGATCCAAATATTAGGAGTGGTATCTTGCAGCTGATAATCATCGTGCTGGCGTCACTGATTCCAGGTGTATTATGGGTATGGTATTTTCGCCTGAAAGACAAATTTGAGCGCGAACCGATCAGTCACCTCATACGCGCATTTTTGCTGGGAGCTTTAATGGTAGGATTGGCAGCCCTGCTTGAGCTGCCTTTTAAGAATTGGGTACTTCCTGATGCTCCGCGCCTGCTGCAAATAGCAGCTGCGTTTGGCGTTATTGGTTTAGGAGAAGAGTTGCTAAAAGCTCTGGCTGTTTACTTAGCAGTCTTCAACAGTTCCGAACTAGACGAACCAATCGACGGAATAATCTACAGCGCGGCAGCGGGAATTGGATTTTCTGTAGTGGAAAATGTGCTTTACTCCCTCACCTTCGGACTCAGTGTTGCACCAGCTAGAGCCTTGATAGCCTCATTAGCCCATGCCTGCTTTTCCGGGATTTTTGGTGTATTTATTGGACGAACCAAATTCTCGAACAAGCCGGTTATTGAATTGAGCAGGGGTTTATTCTATGCGGCCTTAATGCATGGGCTGTATGACTTTATTCTTATTTCCCAAATTCTTTCTCCGCTTGCAGCTGTCGCTCTAATCGTGATCCTGTATTTTATTCTCCAGCATAACATTAAACGAGCCCTGCGCGATTCACCATTCAGCTAGTGATTGAGTGGCTGGTATTGGCATTTCAGCCCAGCTGTGCTAGAATATGAGTGGAAAGGAAGTGGGAATGTGGCAGGACATTCGAAATGGGCTAATATTAAGCACAGAAAAGCTGCCCAAGATGCTAAGCGCGGCCAGATGTTCACTAAGTTTGCCCGCCAGATTACAGTAGCTGTTAAGGAAGGCGGACCTGATCCTGAAATGAACTTCAGACTGCGGCTTGCGATTGACAAGGCGCGCAGTGTTAATATGCCGAATGATAATATTGAGCGTGCAATTGCAAGAGGCGTTGGGGGCCAGGATGGCGATAATTACGAAGAAATTGTTTATGAAGGCTACGGACCAAATGGTGTAGCTATTATGATGGATGTGCTGACAGACAACCGCAACCGCACTGCTGGTGAAGTGAGGCATGTCTTAAGCAAATATGGCGGTAACCTCGGTGAAACCGGTTGTGTTGCCTGGATGTTTAATAAAAAAGGCCTTATAGTTATTGAGAAAAATAACAGCATTGATGAGGACGAACTGATGATGACAGCCCTTGAAGCAGGTGCAGATGATATAGAGACTGAAGAGGATGTTTATAAGATTGAAACGGATCCCAGCAGTTTCACTGAAGTCAAAGAAACTCTTGCTGAGGCTGGTTATGAGTTTTTGGTAGCTGAAGTCAGTATGGTTCCCCAAAATTCAGTACCAATTTCAGAAGAGGATAGCGATACAATTGAACGTTTAATTGAAGCGCTGGAAGAGCTTGATGACGTCCAGCAGGTATACACTAACTATGAAATAGCAGATTAAACACGGCTTGCCTTGAGGCCGTGTTTTATAGTTGTATAATAGTATTTCACCCCGGAAATAATGAGCAAAAAGGGGTGAATGCTGTGCGTCGAGGTTGGATTCTTGTGTTCGCGGGAGTGTTTTGTTTTACAGTGAGCTTCATGGTTACTTTATGGTATTTTCAAAGCCTAGAATTTTTTGGACCAGCTTTGCCGCGAACCGATGATAGCCCCGCTCATAACAGTTCGCTTACGGACGAGGCGCACGCGGATAGTGATAGCGGCGACGATGCTGGTTTCTACATTGGAATCCACAGCGGCAGCGTTGCCATCTTTCAAGGTCGGCCGGGTAAGGGTGGCATCCTGCTCGAAACTACCAATATCCCCCTCGATAAAATACCTGAGTTTGAGATTCGGAATCTTGAAGCAGGAATTCCATTTTCCACAGAAGAAGAGAAGTACAGTATTTTGGAGGGACTGCATTTTCCCCTTTAATACTGAGCATAACTGCGAACTGTACTATCAGTTCAGCAGTTTTTTTTTGGAATTCACTGGCAAGGACTCTTCGCAGAAATGTCGAAGTTGATGATGAGGAAGTGTTGCAATGATTATATTAGGAATAGATCCCGGAACTGCCATTACAGGATATGGAGTAATTCAAACAGACCGCCGCCGCAGTCTTAAGGTTTTGGGCTACGGCGCAATTCGGACATCACCACAAATCAGCATGGACCGCCGATTAGTGCAGATCTATGAAAGTGTACAGAGCCTGATTGAAGAGTATGGTCCGGACTGTCTGGCGATTGAGGAGTTATTTTTTAATCGCAATGTGTCGACAGCCTTGACAGTTGGCCAAGCTCGCGGAGTTATTATTCTTGCAGCAGCAAACCGAGGTCTGCCAGTAGCTGAGTATACTCCTCTGCAGGTAAAACAGTCAGTAACCGGGGTCGGCAGAGCACCAAAAGAGCAGGTTGGGTTTATGGTTCGATTATTATTGGGATTAGATGAAATCCCGCGGCCTGATGATGTTGCCGATGCTTTAGCCGTGGGTATTTGTCATGCACATAATGGATTAGGATGGAGAGACAGAAAATGATTGCATTGCTGAAGGGCAGAATTATCACTCAAGATGAAAATGCCGTGGTACTTGACGTTAATGGGGTTGGCTATCAGCTGAATCTCAGCGGCGCAGCATTAGATCTAGCCAATAAAAGCAGCGATCAGGTTGTTCTGCATACCCATATGCATGTAAAAGACGATGGGATCGACTTATATGGATTTGCTTCTGCCGATGAAAAGAAACTGTTTCAAAAAATTATCACAGTATCGGGCATGGGATGCAAAACGGCGTTGAATATTTTAAAAACAATGAGGGCAGAACAGTTTGTGACTGCGATCGCCCTTGGAGATCGCAGTGCTTTGACTAAAGTTAGTGGGATCGGCAAGAAAACAGCCGAACGGCTAATTTTAGAGTTAAAGGATGACTTTGCCGATGTATATGCAGATCTGAGCGCAGCAGAAAGTGAAATTCCCCCGCTAGTCGCCACAGATATTGTCAATGATGCGCTGTCTGCCCTGTCAGCTCTGGGCTTTAGTTATGTTGAAGCCGAATCCATGATCCGCACAGCTCAGGCAGAGCTTGGAGAAACCGATGATCTGCAGGGGCTGCTGAAAGCAGCTCTGGCTGCTGTTGGAAAGCGAGGGAGAGCATAGATGGAGACGGAACGTTTGATCAGCGGTTGGAAGCGTCCGGAGGATTTTGATCTTGACTTGACTCTGCGGCCGCGCACGCTGGCAGAATATATTGGGCAGGAAAAGGTAAAGCAGCAGATGGAGCTTTTTATCACTGCAGCTAAACAGCGGCGGGAAGCTTTAGACCACGTTCTTTTATACGGTCCTCCTGGATTGGGAAAAACAAGCTTAGCTTATATTATTGCTAATGAGATGGGTGTAGGAATCCACACTACCTCCGGTCCGGCGATTGAAAGACAAGGTGATCTGGTAGCAATTTTAACCAATCTGGAGCCAAAGGATGTGCTCTTTATCGATGAAATCCACCGTCTGAACCGCACTGTTGAGGAGATTCTCTATCCGGCGATGGAGGATGGGGTAGTTGATATTATTATTGGCAAAGGGCCCGGTGCCCGCTCTGTCCGGCTGGAACTGCAGGAATTTACTTTAGTTGGGGCAACAACTCGAGCTGGAATGTTGACAGGTCCACTTCGGGACCGGTTTGGAGTGATTAACCGGCTGGAGTTTTACAGTACTGATGAATTAAAAATTATTGTCGAGCGTTCAGCTCAAATTATTGGCGTTAAGATTGATGAATCAGGCGCTGTTGAAATTGCCAAAAGGGCAAGAGGCACTCCACGGGTTGCTAACCGGCTGCTGAGAAGAGTGCGGGATTTTGCTCAAGTTAAAGCTGATAATCATATCACCAAGGAGGTCGCCCAGGAAGCCCTTACACTTTTTGAAGTTGATCAGTACGGCTTAGATCATATTGACCGCAAGCTGCTAACGACGATTGTTCATGTGTTTAACGGAGGTCCGGTAGGCATCGATACGATTGCGGCTGCTATCAGTGAAGAGGCAAATACAATTGAAGATGTGTATGAGCCTTATCTTCTGCAGCTGGGTTTTCTCCAGCGGACCAGCCGTGGCCGAGTAGTGACACATTTAGCATACCAGTATTTAGGCATACCTTATCCGGTGCAGCAGTAGAACAGCCAATTCTTTAAAAGCATAACCTTCACTCTGATGGGTAGGATATGGACAGAGGGAGGTGGCGCTGTGTCTAACAGCAGTGTCTTTTGGAAGCTGTTCATGGAAACCGGTGCTATCGGTCTTTATCTGCTCTATAAGTTTTCCGATAATCTCAGCAGTGAGGCCGAGGAGGATGAACAAGCGCAATTGGGTGAGGTAGCCTCTGAGAGAGGATGACTGACGTTTGTATAAGACTGAGGGTGTAATTCTGCGCACCAGAAATCTGGGTGAAGCAGATAAAATCGTAACATTGTTTACAAAGGCAAGGGGCAAAGTTGTGGCCACAGCTAGAGGTGCACGCCGCACACGCAACCGCTTGCTGGGATCAACTCAAGTTTTTACGCATGGCCGCTACCTAATGTTTGAAGGTAAGTCTATGGACACACTCAGTCAGGGAGAAATCATCAATTCTTATCAATCTCTGCGCGATGATTTGGAAAAAATGGCTGCAGCCTTGTATGTGTGTGAACTTGTTGACGTAATGGTGGAAATTGAAGCAGCAAACGAGGCAACTTTTGCTCTAATCAGCAATACATTAAGGATGATCGATACCGGCGAAATAAGTTTTGCGCTGAGAGGCTTTGAACTTAAGTTTATGCAGCAGTTAGGGTATCAGCCCCAACTTGATATGTGCATTGGCTGTGGTACTGTTAGTCAGGAGCAGGTCTACTTTTCTCGTGAAGGTGGAGTGGTATGCAGCAGCTGCCGAAGCAGTTTTGTTCCAGCCCATCGGATTTCTAAGGGAACGATTGAGCTTTTAAAGCGGATGCTGGAATGGGAGTGGCCGCGGATTAATATTCTCCATCCTTCAGAACAGAGCTTAAGGGAGATTGAAGTTTGTATGCGATCCTATATAGATTACCGCCTGGATAAACCAATGCGTTCGTTGGAGTTTCTGAAGACCCTGAATGATTTTCCTAATTCGGAGGTGACAAGCTAGATGACAGCAGAACTGCTCCAAGAAGATCTGCATAAGATCGATGTTATCTGTGAGCGGACCGGCCTCAGTTTTGCCGATGCCCGCGAACTGCTGGAAACCTGCAGTTGGGACGTAATGGAAGCTCTGATCACTTACGACCAGCATGCAAAAACTAATGTGTGGGATGTTCGGGGCAGGGAAGTAGTGGACAGAGTAAAGCAGTTGATCCGCAAAGGCAATGTTACTAATATCCGCATTAAAGCTAACGGCCGCGTGATTATGGAGCTGCCGGTTACTGCCGGAGTGGTCGGCACTATTTTAGCTCCTAAGTTGGCATTTTTAGCTGGAATTACCTGTTTGTTGACTAAGTGTTCGATTGAGTTTGATGAGTTTTCTAAAGAAAGCTGAAAAAAACGGTGTGCCGCACCTAGGCACACCTTGACACTTACAGCAGTTTTTGCTATATTTAGAGCAGTTTCATAACAGCGATGAGAAAGAGGAGTATCTGCACAGATGCGTACAGAGAACCTGGAATTGGTGAGAACCAGGGACGTGATCATGCAGAGAAGGCGCTTTTGAGCTATGGTTCTGAAAGTGGATCTTAACATTAAGATCAACCAGGGTGGAACCGCGGAAGTAAACCTTTCGTCCCTGAATGCGGGCAAAGGTTTATTTTTATTTCTGACTGAGTTTGAGAGGGTGAAGACGATGAATTTTCAAGAGATTATTCTAAAACTGCAGGAGTATTGGAGCCGCCAAAACTGCATTATTTACCAGCCTTATGATATTGAGGTTGGAGCCGGTACGATGGCTCCAGCAACGTTTCTTAAAGCGCTGGGTCCTGAGCCGTGGAACGTGACCTATGTTCAGCCCTGTCGACGTCCAGCCGATGGACGCTACGGGGAGAATCCAAACCGGGTACAGCATTATTACCAGTTTCAAGTAATTTTAAAACCATCGCCTGACAATGTTCAGGAGCTTTATCTTAACAGTTTAGAGGCATTAGGGATTCAGCTTCGCAACCACGATGTCCGGTTTGTTGAGGACGACTGGGAATCGCCAACGCTGGGCGCTTGGGGACTGGGCTGGGAAGTTTGGCTTGATGGCATGGAGATCACGCAGTTTACCTATTTCCAACAGGTAGGAAGTATTGATGTTAAGCCGGTCTGTGCTGAAATCACCTACGGGTTAGAGCGGCTGGCAATGTTCATTCAGGGTGTGGACAGCATCTTTGATTTGGAGTGGGTAGATGGGGTTACATATGGGGACGTTTTTCATCAAAACGAAGTGGAGTTTTCCAAGTATAATTTTGATTACTCAGATGCAAAAGGTTTGTTTACCTTATTCGAGATGTACGAGGCAGAAGCGAAGCGCTTGATCGAATTAGATTTGGTTCTGCCGGGCTATGATTATGTGCTGAAGTGCTCTCATGTGTTTAACCTGCTTGATGCCCGCAATGCAATTAGTGTTACTGAAAGAACCGGCTACATCGCCAGAGTGAGGGCGCTGGCGCGCATAGCAGCCCAAGGCTATCTGGCAGAGCGGGAGAGACTGGGCTTTCCAATGCTGAAACGTGAGGTGAAGAAGTCGTGAAATTTCTGCTTGAAATCGGGCTGGAGGAACTGCCAGCAAGGTTCATTCTGCCTGCATCCAAACAGCTAGCTGAGCTGATGGAAGAAATGCTGGCCGAAGCCAGAATCGGTTTTTCAGGGTTTGATGTTTACAGCTCACCGCGGCGCTTGGCATTGAAAATTAACGATATTGCTGAGCGGCAGAAGGATCTGGCTCAAGAAGTTAAAGGCCCACCAAAAAACATCGCCTACAAGGACGGTCAACCAACAAAAGCGCTCGAAGGATTTGCTCGATCCCAGGGAGTTGGTGTAGATGATTTATTTGTAAAAACTCTGGGCAATGCCGAGTATCTTTTTGCCAATAAATTCGTGAAAGGTTTACCGACCAAAGAAGTATTGGCTGAGATGCTTCCTAAGGTTATTACCGGATTATCCTTTCCCAAAAATATGCGCTGGGGAGACTGCGAGCTGAGATACGCGCGGCCCCTCCGCTGGGCAGTAGCGCTTTTAGATCAGGAAGTAGTGCCATTTACCATTGAAAATGTAGTTTCTGGTAATACTTCGTACGGGCACCGCCAGCTTTCCCAAGGTAGAGTGACAATTGAGCATCCTGATAAATATCTTGAAACCTTGAAGTCAGTATATGTTATTGCAGACTTCGATTTGCGCCGAGAGATTATTCGGAAACAGGTAGATAACCTGGCGGCTCAAATCGGTGGAAAGGTTCTGCCTGATGAAGCCTTGCTGGATGAGGTTACTAATCTGGTGGAATATCCAACAGCATTTTTAGGGAGTTTTCCTGAGGAATATTTGGATATACCGATGGAAGTGTTAGTCACATCAATGAAAGAGCATCAGCGCTATTTTCCTGTGTTTGCCCAAGACGGAAAACTGCTGCCCAGATTTATTGGGGTTCGCAATGGAGCCGATAACCAGCTTGACTTGGTAACCGCAGGCAATGAAAAAGTGCTAAATGCTCGCCTTGCGGATGCCAAGTTCTTCTATGAAGAAGACAGCAAACAGCCCCTGGAAAACTATGTAGAGAGATTAAAAAGTGTAGTCTTCCAGGATGGCTTAGGAACAATTTATGATAAGGTTAACCGGATTATTAATAACGCAAAAGCTCTCTGCCAACTGCTTGATAAAGAGGGTGACCAGGAACTCGTAGTCCGTACAGCCGCACTCTGCAAGGCGGATCTGGTAACTAATATGGTTTTTGAATTCCCAGAACTGCAGGGTGTAATGGGCAGTAAATACGCTCTGCTCAGTGGAGAGGATCCTCAGGTGGCGGTCGGAATCAAGGAGCACTATCTGCCTCGGTTCTCCCAGGATGAAGTTCCGGAAACTACGCCAGGTATTATTGTCAGCCTAGCTGATAAACTTGATACCTTGGTTGGGTATTTTGGTTTAGGCAGAATTCCCACCGGTTCTCAGGATCCATTTGCCCTGCGCAGACAGGCATTGGGGGTTGTCCAAATTGTATTGGCAAATAATATCGATATTGAGCTGAAGCAGCTTTTAGAGACAGCCTTGGCATCCTATGGAACATTATTTGAAGACCAAGCCGATGCGATCGTTAACTCACTGCTGGAGTTTTTTGCCGGTCGTATCAGAGTAAATCTGCTGGAGCAGGGCTACAGCCATGACTCAATCGATGCAGTTACAGCGGTAGGTCTAACCAGCATACCCGCTGTTAAAGCTAAGATTGCCGTTTTAGATGAGTTTAGGGAAGACAGCACTTTTTCCGATCTCCATACTGCCTTCGAGCGCAGCTATAAGATTGCTGCCAAATATGATCCAGAAACCGTTAATCCGGAACATTTCACAGAAGCGGATCGGGAATTGGCTGCTGCGCTGGAGCAGGTAGAAGCTGCTGTTCATAAAAATCTGGGCAGCGGGAAATATAAGGAAAGTTTACAGTCTTTAGCATCTCTGAGGCAGCCGATCGACGCGTTTTTTGATGCAGTAATGATTATGGATCCGGATGCTGAGATCAGAGCTAACCGTTTAGGACTGCTTCAAAAGGTAATTAGTTTATTTAATGCATACGCTGATTTCAGCCTGATTGTTGTATAAAAGTGAAATGTATCTCTTATTGGCAGGATTATTCCAGGTTTTAACGAATAATATAGCCGGTGTGAGCTGAGAAGGAGAGTGTCTCCTTTTTAGGCATTCCAATATAGAGTATTAGAAGAAGGAGGAATAGAGCAATGACAACCAAAAAATGGGTATACTTTTTTGGTGATGGTAAAACAGATGGTCAATCCGGTAACAAGGTTCTGGTTGGCGGTAAAGGTGCAAATCTGGCCGAAATGATCGAAATAGGAATCCCTGTTCCGGCAGGTTTTACTATTACCACAGAAGCATGTACTGAGTTTTATCAAAATAATCAAGCGTGGCCGGCAGAACTTGAAGGGCAAATCTTAGAAAATATTGCCAAAGTCGAAGCAGCCATGGGTGGCAAATTTGGTGATACTGAAAATCCACTGCTTCTGTCTGTTCGTTCCGGTGCAAGAGTTTCGATGCCCGGTATGATGGATACTGTACTTAACTTGGGCTTAAACGACCAGACAGTTCAAGGCTTAATTAAGAAGTCCAATAATCCGCGCTTTGCTTGGGATTCATACCGCCGCTTTATCCAGATGTATGGCGACGTAGTTATGGGTGTAGACCATGCAAGCTTTGAAGCGGCGCTTTCCGCTGCTAAAGATGCAAAAGGCGTAAAAGATGACACCGATTTAGATGCAGAAGATCTTGAGAAACTGGTAGAGAAGTATAAGGAAATTGTTCAGAAAGAAGCTGGCCGGCTGTTCCCGGATAGTCCGTTTGAGCAGCTGCGCGGTGCCATTAATGCCGTATTTTTATCCTGGGATACTCCTCGGGCAATTCGCTATCGCCAAATGAATGATATTCCCGATGATTGGGGTACAGCTGTAAATGTTCAAGCAATGGTATTTGGCAACATGGGCGATAATTCCGGTACTGGAGTTGCGTTCACACGCAATCCTTCGACTGGTGAAAATGTTTTCTACGGTGAGTATCTGATGAATGCTCAGGGTGAAGACGTGGTTGCCGGTATCCGCACACCCCATCCTATTAAGGACCTGGAAGAAGAAAAGCCTGAGATCTATAAAGAATTAGTTGATATTTATAAGAAACTCGAGCTGCACTACAAAGATATGCAGGATATCGAGTTTACCATCCAAGAGGATAAGCTGTATCTTCTCCAAACCCGCGTAGGAAAGCGTACAGCTCAAGCTGCAGTGAGAATTGCAGTTGAAATGGTAGAAGAAGGATTAATCGATAAGAAAACTGCTGTAATGCGCGTTGAACCAGAACAGCTAGATCAGCTGCTGCACAAGCAGATCGATCCTAAAGCGGAAGTAACTGTGATTGCCAAAGGTCTGCCCGCATCTCCTGGTGCTGCTATGGGACGCATTGTCTTTAACGCTGAGGATGCAGAAGCTTGGAAAGAGCGGGGCGAACAAGTAATCCTGGTTCGTGCAGAGACTTCTCCTGAGGATATCGGTGGTATGGATGCTGCTGAAGGTATCTTAACTTCCCGCGGCGGCATGACTTCTCACGCTGCAGTAGTTGCCCGCGGTATGGGTAAATGCTGTGTGGCCGGATGCGGCGATGCTCGAATTAACGAAGCTAAGCGCGAAGTAAATATCGGCGGACATGTCCTCAAAGAAGGCGATTGGATTACTCTCAACGGAACAACCGGAGAAGTAATTCTTGGTAAGGCTGAGCTGGTTGATCCGCAGCTTACAGGTAACTTCGGCACATTAATGGCATGGGCCGATGAATTCCGCGCTCTGGGAATCCGGACTAATGCCGATACCCCGCATGATGCGAATGTTGCCCGTGAATTCGGAGCAGAAGGTATTGGGCTGTGCCGTACAGAGCACATGTTCTTTGAAGGTGACCGGATTAAAGCGGTGCGCCAGATGATTTTAGCTAAAGATCAGGAAGGCAGAGAGAAAGCTTTAGCTTTACTGCTGCCATACCAGAAAAACGACTTTGTTGCGATCTTTAAAGAAATGCAAGGGTTGCCAGTAACAATTCGCTTACTGGATCCGCCGCTGCATGAATTCTTACCGACTGAACCTCAGCAGATCAAGGAATTGGCTGAAGAGATGGGTGTCAGCCTCGACGAGCTGAACGAAACTATCGAAAGCCTGAAGGAACTGAACCCAATGTTAGGCCACCGCGGCTGCCGTTTGGGTGTAACTTATCCGGAAATCTATGCAATGCAGGCAAGAGCTATTTTTGAAGCTGCTGCTGAGCTTACCAAAGCCGGTCAAAAGGTAGTTCCTGAAGTCATGATTCCCTTAGTCGGCGTCGTGAAGGAACTCGAACTGATGAAGGATGTCTGCGTCCAAGTGGCTGAAGAAGTGCAGAAAGAATATGGTGTCGAATTAGAATACTCTGTTGGAACCATGCTCGAACTGCCTCGCGCAGCAGTTACTGCAGATAAAATCGCTAAAGTGGCTGAGTTCTTCTCGTTTGGTACTAATGACTTAACCCAAATGACCTTTGGTTACAGTCGTGATGACGCTGCGCACTTCCTGCCGGTGTACACAGAGAAGGGCATCTTAGAAAAAGATCCATTCCAAACCCTTGATCAAGAGGGTGTCGGAACTCTGGTCGAAATCGGTGTGAAGAAAGGTCTCGAAGCCAACCCCAACCTCAAACTGGGAGTTTGCGGTGAGCACGGCGGAGATCCAGCATCTGTCGATTTCTTCCATAGAGTAGGATTAACTTATGTAAGCTGTTCACCTTTCCGTGTGCCGATTGCACGTTTGGCAGCTGCACAAGCTAACATTCGCAATCCACGGTAAAAGGTTAACAAAAAGTTTAAGCTACGGGGGAAGGAATCTTCCCCCGTTTTGGTGAACCCATACATTATAGTATGGGTATTTATTATTGTTACCACAATCGCTGTGGGAGTGATGGAATGCAGCTGCGCTTGGAATATGAAAAACGGGAACGGAGACTGCTGTCGCCGCTGGCTGCATTAGCTGCCGCGAGTGAAGGCAGAAAGTTCGCTGAACCGGAGTGCGACGTGCGCACGGCTTTTCAGCGTGATCGAGACCGAATTATCCATTCCAAGAGTTTCCGCCGGCTGAAATCAAAAACCCAAGTTTTCATTGCTCCGGCAGGAGATCATTATCGCACGAGATTGACTCATACACTAGAAGTGTCTCAGATTAGCCGCACAGTCGCCCGAGCCTTAGCTTTAAACGAAGATTTGGTCGAGGCGATAGCTTTGGGTCATGACTTAGGGCATACTCCATTCGGCCACGCCGGCGAAGCTGCTCTTCAAAAATTGACTGGACATTTTGCACATAATGAGCAGAGTCTGCGGGTCGTTGATGTATTGGAGCGGAGGCGTCCTGAATATCCGGGGTTGAATTTAACTGCTGAAGTTCGAGATGGAATCTTATGCCACACCGGACCCAAAAATCCCCGCACTTTGGAAGGACAGATCGTTCGGCTGTGCGATCGAATCGCTTATTTAAACCACGATGTCGATGATGCTATCCGCGCGGGGATAATTACGGAAGAAGAGCTCCCGGCGATGGCAGTGGAAGTTTTAGGAAACAGCCGCTCCCAGCGGATCAATACCATGGTTAAGGATTTAGTTTACTGCAGTATGGGTAAAACTAAGATTTGTATGAGCGATGAAGTGAGTGAAGCAGCTGAGATACTGCGTCGGTTCTTGTTTGCAAATGTTTATATCGGATCTGCCGCAAAGGAAGAAGAATCGAAAGTCGACACACTTATCAAGATGCTGTTTCGATATTACTTAAATAATCCCCACGAATTGACAAGGAGATTAGAACTGGAGCAGGTGCCAGATAATCTCCATCGCGCTGCAGCCGATTATATTGCCGGAATGACTGACAGCTATGCGCTTTATGAGTTTCAAAAATTGTTTTTGCCGGAGGGGTGGTCGCTGGAGTAATGTGTGAGGTGATCCTGTGGCCCAGTTTGATCAAGGTTTTGTAGAAAAGGTACGTTCTGCGGTAGATATAGTCGATATAATAGGCAGAGATATTAAACTAACACAGCGGGGAAAGAACTTTGTCGGTCTTTGCCCATTCCATGATGAGAAAACAGCATCGTTTAACGTCAGTAGAGAAAACCAGCTGTATTACTGCTTCGGCTGTGGAAGTGGCGGTAATATTTTCAATTATCTTATGAACGCTCGACATTTATCCTTTCCTGAAGCAGTGCAGACGCTGGCAGAGGAAGTGGGAATTCCCCTGCCGAATATTTCGCCTCGGCAGCGGGAACAAGCTGCTAAAGCGCAGCAGCTGCAGGAGCTGAACCGCCTAGCAGCTCAATACTACTACCGCACGCTGCGGTCAAATTTGGGCGAACAGGCTCGTAACTATTTAGTCCAGCGGGCCATTGACGAGAGATTGGCTAGACATTTTTATATCGGATTTGCACCGGACAGCTGGGATGGATTAATAAGGTTTTTGCAGGAGAATACAGAGCTGCCGCTGGAACTTGCGGTAGAAGCCGGATTGGTTATCAAAGGTAAGAATGGATATTATGATCGCTTTCGCAATCGAGTCATGTTCCCGATCTGCGATCTGAATCAGCGTTTTATTGGATTCGGCGGCAGGATTATCGGTTCTGGCAATCCAAAATACTTGAATACACCGGAAACTTTGCTTTTTCAAAAAGGAAAAAGCTTATATGGGTTGAATTGGTCTAAGGATAGTATTAAACATAATGATTATATTGTGCTGGTGGAAGGGTATACGGACTGCATCAGCCTATATGCCAAAGGAGTAACCAACACGGCAGCCAGCTTAGGAACCGCCTTCACCGAGCATCACGCCAGGTTGATTTCAAGGCTTACGGAGAATGTGGTGTTCGCTTTTGACAGTGATTCAGCAGGAATGAAGGCAACGGAGCGCGGATTAAGCATCTTGGTTGACGCGGGTTTAAATGTAAAAGTCGCTTCTTTACCGGAGAATCAGGACCCGGATACATTTGCCCGCACCAATTCTGCGCGCGAAGTAGCGGCCTGGATAGAGAGCGCAGTGCCGTATTTAGAGTATCAGATTAATACTGCTGCTGCGCAATTTGACATTAATTCACTAGAAGGAAAAATTAAGGCGGCAAAAGAAATAGTTAGCATATTGAGTAAAGTTGAAAGTGCCATAGTGCGCGCTGAATATAGTAATTATGCAGCAAACTTATTATCTATCGAGCAAGATGTAATTATCGAGGAGCTTCGCCAGGCATCCGGTTCGCTAGAAGCTGAGGAAAAAGTGGGTACTCAGAGCAGGAACTCACATATTACATCTCAAAATAGATATACTATTAAAGATCTGCACACCAAGCATCACGATTCAGATTTCGGTTCTGACCAGACTGAAGCCATCGAAGCCTGTGTCATGAGGTTGGTAATTACTAATCCTGGATTAATTGATCAGATGGTGAGAATTGGACTTGATGCCGATAGTTTTAGTAATGCGGATTATAGATACTTATTTAATTTGCTGCAGGCTGATGCCTGGGATAAACAGGGTGAAGCAACAGCTGATCAGCTGCTGTCTGAGCCGGAGCCTCCAGGAAATTGGTCAGAATACTTGCAGTTATTCAGGGAAAACGTTTGGTTCCGCAGCATAAATTCTATAGAGGAAAAATTATCTTTAATGGAGAATCATAGGGAGCCGGATGTTTTACTCCAATTTTGTCAGCTCCTTAAGCGATACGCTGAAGTTCGGAGGGAAATATTTCTTGTTAAAAGTAAATCATAAATTTTATCAAGGCTCACTAGCTTCTAAGGAAGGGGGGAACGGAAATGGCAAATAAAGACGTATTGAATGTTGAGCATGTTCAAGAATTAATTGCACGCGGGAAGAAGCAAGGCTTAATTTCGTACCGCGAGATTATGGATGCACTGCAAGAGATTGATCTTTCGCCTGATCAAATAGATGAGATTTACGAAAGTTTTGCGGAAATGGGAGTAGACATTATTCCTGAAACCGGTGAAAAATTGGATGATGATAGTGCAGACCGTGAGGAAGAGATGGATTTATCTGTTCCTGAGGGTGTGGGCCTGGATGATCCAGTTAGGATGTATCTTAAAGAAATTGGTCGTGTTCCGCTGTTAACGGCAGAACAAGAAATGGAATATGCTAAGAGTATCGAGCAGGGAGATGAGGAAGCCCGCCGCATGCTGGCCGAAGCCAACTTACGCCTGGTTGTCAGTATTGCAAAACGGTATGTGGGTAGAGGCATGCTCTTTCTCGACTTAATTCAGGAGGGCAATCTCGGATTAATTAAAGCGGTAGAGAAGTTTGATTACCGCAAAGGATTTAAATTCAGCACTTATGCTACATGGTGGATTCGTCAGGCGATTACCCGGGCGATTGCTGATCAAGCAAGGACAATCCGGATTCCAGTGCATATGGTTGAAACTATTAATAAATTGATTCGTGTATCGCGGCAGCTGCTGCAGGAGCTAGGACGGGAACCTACTCCTGAAGAAATAGCTGAAGAAATGGATCTGCCAGTTGAGCGAGTGCGCGAGATTATGAAGATTGCTCAAGAACCGGTTTCGTTAGAAACCCCGATTGGCGAAGAAGAAGACAGCCATTTGGGTGATTTTATCGAAGATCAGGATGCTCCTGCGCCAGCTGAAGCTGCCGGCTATACTATGCTGAAGGAGCAGCTTGATGAAGTGCTCGAGTCGCTTACTCCAAGAGAGCAGAAAGTGCTTCGCCTGCGTTTTGGCTTAGACGATGGCCGCACTCGCACTTTGGAGGAAGTAGGCCAGGTGTTTGGTGTTACTCGGGAGCGAATCCGGCAGATTGAAGCTAAAGCTCTACGCAAGCTCAGACATCCCAGCCGCAGCAAGAAGCTGAAAGATTTCCTTGAGCAGTAGTTTTAGCTGTTGACAGCCAGAATTAACCATTGTATAATAACAAGGTGATTGTTTTGTTGGACCCCTAGCTCAGCGGTTAGAGCAGCAGACTCATAATCTGTTGGTCCTGGGTTCAAATCCCAGGGGGTCCACCAAATAACTTTTTGTATTTCACACCACTGATCGAGTGGTGTTTTTTTATTTTTTTCTGGATAAATATCCCAGATAAAAAGGATTTTACCAATACATAGAGAATAATTAAGTGGTAAAAGGTGTCTGCACTGACATTTTTAATCCATTTTAGTAAAAAAATGGATTTTTTGAGAAGGTATTCCAATAATAGTGCAGAATATATTATCAAGGGTTATCCCCCGTTTTTTCATGCATCATTGACTGCTGTTATGTTTCAGCTGATTCAGCTTGACAGCGCGCAGCCGTCACTTGTATCTGCCAAGCGGTGAGGTTGAAGGAACCGCCGTGACAGTGGGTAGAAGCAGCCTTTCTTGCAGGCAATTGGTACGAAACATGGTAAAGTACGGTTGTTTCGGGGAAGGGCAGATGCATGAGAAGGATATTCGTGAGCGAATATCCGAGGGGATGAATATAATAAAACATGCACTGCCTGTGCGTGGGTAAAGGGAGGGTTGCGACGGCACAACTGATTTACCTACGAAACCGTTAAACCGTATACGTACTTTGGTAAAATAATATTAGAGTAAAGGAGTTACGTCAATGAGAAAGACACTCAAAGTGTTTCTTGTTTTAACACTGATCGCATTGCTGGCTAGTGTTCCAGCACTTGCACAACCTCAATCAAATCAAGGCACAAAAGTAAGTCATGGTGGAATAAAATTTGGTGAAGACGGAACCTGGGGTTTCACTTATATTCTTGAGCATGACGAAGATGGATTCGTAGATGAAGGTGACTTCATTCCTTTCTTCAAGAAGAACAAAGATGGCCCGTTCAATCTTGTAGTAACTGGTCCTTACATTAAGGACGGACAAGATGTTGATACAATCATCGGTTCTCGTTTAGGTGTTAACTATTCACCTTACGTTGCTAAATTCCATGGTGATAACAGAATCCTTGGTATTAGAGTTACTCCGATCAACGTTGATCTCGGTCCTGTCAGCCTGACATTAGACGGAGCATACACATTTGCATTGATCGACCGCGAGAAAGAGAAACACTCCGGTGGTAACGTATTAAAGCCGAAGACAAACGACATTCTGCTTGGCGCAAAAGCTGACATTGCTGACTATGTTGATCTGAACCTTGCTGTAGTTCGCTACGAAGTTGCAAACGAAGCTGGTGCAGAAACACCTTACACCTTCTATTACAACTTTGCTGTTGAAGCTTCAACTGACATCGTTCCGGGCTTAGATCTTAACGGCGTTTATGCTCGCTACGGTCAAGATGAAGATTGGCTGTATGAAGTAACTGCTAAGTACGAAGCTATTCCGGAAGCATTATGGCTCCGTGCAGGCCACCGCAACAGTGAGTTTAAAGACGGCGTAAACAAAGTTTCCGTACGCGGTGTAAGCACAGACGATAAAATTGCTTATGTTGGCGACAAGAAGCCTCTTGAGAAGATCTACAATCGCGACAGCAGCATCAACGTTGGTGCAACTTATAAGTTCAGCTATGATGTGCTCAACGCTACATTAACCGCTGACTATGACACAACCAACCCGGATGTTCGCGGCGACCTTGATGATCAAATCGCAATTAGCTTAAATGCTAATGCTCTCGAGTTCGAACTGTATCAAAAATTATCAGTTCTCGTTCCTGACGAAGAGACAGTAAACGACAAGCGCGTTATTGATGATAATACAGCTATGCGCTTAGACTACGAATTAGATTTCCGTACACCGCAGTACACTCTTCCAGTTGAATTTGCTGACGTATTTGCTCAAGCAAGAGTTAACTTCGACTGGGATCAAAACTACATCGCTGACAATCGCTATCAAACCATCGCATCTGTACACTTAGGTGCTACAGCTGACGTATGGCGCTTAGAAGGCCTGCATGTTGGTGCGATCTTCGCATACGATATGCCGAGCGATAAGGACATTATTGCTGATCCGTTCAAGTTTGCTCTGCTGGGAAGCTATGATGCACCTAACGGCATCAAATTCAGAGTTGAATACCAAAACTCCGAAGACTATAAAGACGAGACAAAATTCGTTCACCAAAAACCGCTTAATGATCGCTATGACGAAATTCGTCACTATAACGACAGCAAGTTCCACGGTGTTCGTGTAACTGTTGGATTCCCACTCTAGAATCTAGCTGAGTAATACCAAAGCAGGATAATTAGATTTTCTAATTATCCTGCTTTTTTTCATTTGTTACAGGAACAACCAGTGGTGATGGGGAAGTATATTCATATAAGTTATATCAGACAAAGGAGTCGATGTTCTTGACCGATACTAAACTCAGCAGGTACTCGTCCCTGATTTTCCTAGCAATTTGTTTCGGTTTTTCCTGGCTGCTGTTTCTGCCTAATGTTCTTGCCGACAGCGCTTTAACTACAACCGGACTTTTAGCAGCAAGGATTCTGGCCAGCTTCGGTCCAGCCTTGGCAGCGATAGCGGCTGTTTGGGTTCGCGAAGGGAAATCCAGCGTGACAAGGCTGTTTAAAAGTGCTGTTGATTTTTCTGGTAAAGGCAGATGGATTCTGGCAGCTGTACTAATAGCTGTGCTGGCAATTCTGGTGCCTTTAGTGTTTCTGGTGTATACGCGGGGATTATCGCTAGCCCCAATTACTGCTTCTTCTTGGCTGCGTTTACTTCCTGATTTCATTTTAAGCTTGCTGCTGTTCGGATCTATCGCTGATGAAATTGGTTGGAGGGGTTATTTACTTCCTAGCCTGCAGCAGAGCTGCACCGCCTTCTCGGCCAGCTTGATTATTGGACTGCTGTGGGGACTCTGGCAGATGCCCACATACTTTTTTCAAGGAGTAATCGAGTTTCATTTATCTCCGGCTTGGCTGATAATCGAAACAATAGCATTATCCATAATTTTGACTTGGCTTTATAATTCCAGTAAAAGTTTAGCTGTAACGATAGTCTTCAATGGTGTTTTCCGCACTCTAACTCAATTTTTTATGCCTCTAATGGAAGTGACCAACAACGCAGTCCAGTTTCAGCAGCTGTACTCGGGCGTGCTGGTTAACGCTGCGTTGATTATCCTACTGTTCTGCGGCGGCAAGACTTTGGTATTCAGTTATCAGCCGCGCCGCAGCGGGGATCGCAGATAAATTTGAAATAGGGAGTGGTTTTGTGAAAACAGATATTGAAATTGCACAGGAGACAAAACTGAAACCCATTCGTGAGATAGCGCAATATGCCGGAATTGATGAGGAATACCTTGAGCTGTATGGGCATTATAAAGCTAAGGTTTCCCTGGAGCAGGTGCAAAAACTCGCAGATCATCCTGATGGAAAGCTGATCCTAGTAACTGCCATCAGTCCGACACCGGCAGGTGAGGGCAAAACCACCACTACCGTCGGGTTGGGCGATGCTTTAAAGCGCCTTGGCAAAAATGTCATCATAGCCCTGCGGGAGCCATCAATGGGCCCGGTTTTCGGGATTAAAGGGGGCGCAGCCGGAGGCGGCTATGCCCAGGTAGTTCCTATGGAAGATATTAACCTGCATTTCACCGGTGATATGCATGCCATTGGAGCTGCGAACAATCTTCTGGCAGCAATGCTGGATAACCACATCCACCAAGGCAACGAACTTGGTATCGACCCAAGGCGGATTGTCTGGAAAAGAGCTATGGATATGAATGACCGCCAGCTGCGCTGTATTGTCAATGGACTGAATGGCCGCAGCAATGGTGTGCCCCGGGAAGATGGATTTGATATTACCGTAGCCTCAGAAATCATGGCGATTCTATGCTTGGCTGCAGATATTATTGATTTAAAAACAAGATTGAGCCGCATCATTGTCGGTTATACATATGATAATCAGCCTGTTACCGCCGGAGATCTGAAGGCTCATGGAGCAATGGCTGCAGTTCTCAAAGATGCCATTAAACCTAATTTGGTGCAGACATTGGAGCATACACCGGCATTTGTGCACGGCGGCCCATTTGCCAACATTGCCCACGGCTGCAACAGCCTGATTGCCACCAAACTGGCGCTTAACTTAGGCGATTATGTTGTTACCGAGGCTGGTTTTGGAGCAGATCTAGGTGCAGAAAAATTTCTTGACATTAAGTGCCGCATTGGCGGATTGAGACCGGCAGCAGTGGTGATAGTGGCTTCGATCAGAGCCTTAAAACTCCATGGCGGTGCAAAGCTGGAGCAGCTGCATTTAGAGGATCTAGAGGCATTAAAGCAGGGATTGCCTAATCTGCTGAAGCATGTAGAGAATATTACCCAGAAATTTGGCCTGCCAGCAGTTGTGGCGATTAACCGCTTCCCCCATGATACCGATGCAGAGATTAAGCTGACTGCGGAAAAATGCGCTGAGCTTGGTGTCAAAACCGCACTATCAGAGGTATGGGCGAAAGGTGGGGAGGGAGGCCTGCGGTTAGCCGAAGAAGTAATTGCTTTATGCGAGCAGCCTCAGCCAGAACTGCAGTTCATTTATGATGATGAAGACACGTTAGAGCAAAAGATCAGAAAGATTGCTGTTGAGGTTTATGGTGCTGACGGTGTTGATTTCTCAGCCGAAGCGAAAAGAGAGCTGCGCCGCTACCAGAAGCTTGGATTTAATAACCTACCGGTATGCATGGCCAAAACTCAATATTCTCTATCCGATGATCCCAAAAAGCTAGGGCGGCCTCGAGGCTTTAGAATAACAGTCCGGAGCGTGCGAATATCAGCAGGTGCAGGTTTTGTAGTGGCCTTAACTGGTGATATTATGACTATGCCGGGACTGCCTAAAAAGCCAGCTGCGGAGACAATTGATGTGGAAGCATCAGGTCGAATTACTGGCTTATTCTAATCAGAAAAAAGTTTGATTAATCCCAGTGTTGAACCACTGGGATTTTTTACGTTATATTAACGATAACCAAACGATTAAATAACGTTATAAAACGTAGAATATAACGTTAGAAAACTTGCTTTTGTATCTTTGGAATCCTATAATAGAGATAACTTGCAGAGTGAGGAGGTGGGCTGTGAAGAAGAATCAGAAGGTAACCATCAACATGATTGCAGAGCTTTTAGATGTATCAGCAATTACTGTCAGCAGGGCGCTGGCCAATCAGCCGGGTGTAAGCGATGAACTGCGCCAGAGAATAATTGACAAAGCGAAAGAATTGGGTTATAAGCGCTGCAAACCTAACGCTAAAACCAGCATTTTATTTTTGATTCGCCGCCGCTATGTCGCTGACCACAGCAATTTCAGCCATTTGGTAGAAGGAATAGAGGCTAATG
>DURM01000036.1 GCA_012837335.1 Bacillota bacterium | reverse complement strand
TGTCCAGCCTGCATTGAGTAGCTGAACATTTTCGAGCCAAAATCCTTGAGGAAATCGGTGGAAACCTCGGTAACAATCACTTGGATCTCGATCTGCTGCTGCGGCTGATCTACAGCCTGAATCAGGTCCTTAATGCGCTCAAGCTCCGCCGGGGGCGCGGAGATTGTTACTATCCTGCTGTCATAACCCGCCTGCACATATGGGGATAAGAAAGCGGGCAGAGCAGCGATGATCTGATCACTGGTTGCGTGGCGCAGGCGGACTACCTCCGTATCAACTAACTCGCTGAAAGTAGTGCTGCGGGGATCGGGCAGTCCCACGAAATAAAAATCATCAATTTTTTTAAAAGCAAAACCGCCTCCGATTAAAATCATCCTGAGAGCTTTTTCCAGCGGAACATCCTGCAGATCCGCTGTTACCACTCCGCTTACTGTCGCATCAGGAATAATGTTTATTCCTGTCTGCAGTGAGATCTCACTCAGCGCTTCCCTAAGATCAGTGTCAAACAAAAACAAATTCACCAGAGGCTCCTCTGCAGCAACTGATACTACAGCACTTACCAGTAGAACCAGGGTTAGGCCCAGCAATGCTGCCTGTTTTCTCATGCGGCTTCTCCTCCACTCCAATTTTGTGAATTCCTCTTTGCTAAATATAGCAAAGAGTCCTCAAAAAAAACTAAAAAAGACACCTAATCGAATTAACGATCAGGTGTCTTCCTTCTCTTTAATTTTTAAAATACCGGCACAACACTTCCTCCATAAGTAGAGAGAATAAATTCTCTTACTACATCGCTCTTAAGAGCGTCGGCCACTTTCTTCAGGGTCGGATTATCCACATCTCCCGCTCTAACAGCTAAGATGTTAGCATAAGGAGAGTCAGCTCCTTCTAAGTAAAGCGCATCTTTAGTGGGAACCAGATCAGCCAGCAGCGCATAGTTGCCGTTAATTACCGCCGCTGTAGTGGCATCGAGCGTTCTGGGCAGCTGAGCTGCTTCGATCTCGCGGAAATTAAGTCCCAGCTTGTTCTCAGTGATATCGAAGATGGTTGGGGTAATGCCAGCTTTAGGATCTACTTTAATCAATCCTGCGCTCTGGAGCAGCAGCAGTGCTCGACCGCCATTAGTTGGATCATTAGGAATAGCAATCGTTGCTTTTTGAGGTAGTTCTTCCAGGCTGGAAACCTGCCGGCTGTAAAGCCCCAAGGGCTCGATATGAATTTCAGCAAGAGCCGCTAACTCCAAACCGTGATCTCTGCTGAATCCTTCCAGATAAGGTGTATGCTGGAAGAAGTTTGCATCAATCTCACCATCTGCTAAAGCCAGGTTTGGCAGTACATAGTCGGTAAACTCAATAATCTCCAGAGTGATTCCCTGCTCTGCCAACAGCGGCACAATTTGGAGCAGAATGTCTCCATGGGGTACCGGAGATGCACCAATCCGGACAACTTCCTGCGCATAAACCCCACTGCTTCCCAATACCAACAGCAGCACTAACAGCAAACCTAATTTTCTTGTCATTGTTATTCTCCTTTCTGTCCTGTTTATTTGTATTTTTTCTTACCTTCTTGCAAGTCTCCTAGCCAGCAAATTGCCCAGCGCCTGCAGCACCTGAACCAACACCACTAGGATAATAACGGTGTAGAGAATAATATCAACACGATAGCGCTGATATCCAAATCTAATAGCAATATCCCCCAGCCCACCGCCACCAACTGTCCCAGCCATGGCCGAGTAACCAATCAGATTAACGGCGGTCAAGGTAAAGCCCAGGACAAGTCCGGGCAGGGATTCCGGCAGCAGCACTTTATAAACAATCTGCCAGGGTGAAGCGCCCATTGCCTGCGCCGCTTCCACCACACCTGGATCCACTTCTTTGAGTGTACTTTCCACTACCCGCGCTACAAATGGTATCGCAGCCACCGTCAGCGGGACAATTGTCGCCGTCGTCCCAATATAGGTGCCGAGCAGAAACTTGGTGAGGGGAATGATTGCGACTAAAAGGATAATAAAAGGAATGGAGCGCCCGATGTTGATAATTGTACTCAGGATTCGGTTGATCACCTTATTTTCCAGAATATGGCCATCATCAGTAATCACCAACAGCACCCCCAGCGGCAGGCCGAGAATCTGCGCAGCCACTACTGACACTCCGACCATGTACAAGGTTTCACCAGCAGCCTGCCAGAGCACCCGCAGAATGATCGATTTATCCATTGGTGATCACCTCCATCTCCACATCCAAATTTTTGATATACCCTAATGCGCCTTGGATTTGATCCGGCTCCCCGCTGATTTCCAACAGCAGCATGCCGAAGGGAATATCTTTGATTTGATCGATTTTTCCAAAGAGAATGTTAGCCTCAACTTCATACTGGCGTAAAAGCGCTGAGATCACCGGCTCGTGAGTCAAGCTCCCAATGAAATTCAGCTTGACTAGAACGCGGCGATTATCGGCGTGGGTTTTGATCCGCTCAAGCAGCTCTTCCGGTATCTGCGCATCGATGCTGCCCTGAATCAGCCGCTTGGTGGAACTGCTCTTCGGTCTGGTAAAGACATCCACTACCGGTCCGGTTTCCACTATTTTACCCTGATCAATTACGGCCACATAGTCGCAAATGGCTTGAATAACCGCCATTTCATGGGTAATCAGCACAATTGTTAAACCCATCTCTTCATTAATCTTCTTTAACAGCTGCAGCACCGACAGAGTTGTCTCCGGATCCAGGGCTGAGGTTGCCTCATCGCTGAGGAGCACATTAGGCGCGTTCGCCAAGGCTCTGGCAATCCCCACCCGCTGCTTTTGTCCGCCGCTTAACTGGTGGGGGTAAGCATCACCTTTATCTGCTAACCCTACTAAATCAAGCAGCTCATGCACCCGTGTTTTGATTTCTGCTTTGTTAAGGCCTGCCAATTCCAAGGGAAAAGCAATATTCCCTGCCGCAGTCCGGGATGATAATAGATTAAAATGCTGAAAAATCATGCCGATCTTTTTCCGCTTCTCCCGCAGCTCCCCAGGAAGCAGCTGATTTACATTTACTCCATCAACTATTACCTGACCGCTGTCGGGAGTTTCCAGTCCATTGATACAGCGGATCAACGTCGATTTCCCTGCACCGCTCAACCCAATGATTCCGTAAACAACCCCTTTGGGAACTTTAAGACTCACATTATCCAAAGCGACTACATCAGTTTCTCCCCGAAACACCTTTGAAACGCCTCTTAACTCAATCAATCTCCCACCCCCATCAGCTCAACCGCTCCAACAAAAAAACCTCTTCGATAAGAAGAGGTTAACTGCACAACACAGATATGCAAATATCCTCCCCTTATCTTTCTGGATATTGTTCCAGCAGGAATTAGCACCTTGCAGCAGCTGCTGCCGGTTGCCGGGTTTCATTGGGCCAGTCCCTCCACCTCTCTGGATAAGAGCAGTAAAATCTATTGATTTTTGTAGTTAGATATTAGTATACGCGTTGACCAATCTTCTGTCAAGAGATAAATTTACACTTTTCGATAAAAAAGAGCCCCTCTAGGAGGCTCCAATCGTAATTTGCAGCTCAATAGTGTGAATTCCGTAATCCGGCTGTCTAAACGCTGATGGTTCTATTTTAAAATCAAAACTGAACTCATAGCAGCCCAGATCTCCGCTGAGAACTGCGTGACTGATGTTTTTCCAATCACCGCGGGGATCACCGCTCTGCTTAACAGCTATGAGAAAACCTAAGTTGTTCATTGGTTCTAATATCGCTGTCCAGGGGCTGTTGCTGCAGATTCTAATCCTACCCCGCTCCTGTAAAATCAGGGGTTGATCCTTCTCTGCCCCCTCCCAGGGATAGCTGAAATCCAGTTGAATTGGCTCTAAGATGGTAAGCTCCTGAACCACAGGAATCGTAATCCTCACTTCAAATGATGCTTCGTCAAGCACAAGTGCCTGGGCACCACCGCTTAAAAACAGCAGTAAACCGAGAATAAAAGCGACACCAATATTTAGCTTCATTTTTTCTCCTCCCTCTCGAAAAGTACGGGAAGCCAGTCTCAATTGTCGCTTTTATTCTACTATTAATACATTTTGTTGGCAAGGGCTTTGGCTCTTATTTCCAGTGGCTGCGCAGCCTGCGGTTCTCCGGGATCAAGAACCCGAAAACTGAGGGTAGATGCGGGAATATATGCCTCTAACATCTTTTTGAGTCTGGCTGCCACCACTTCCGCACCGCGATGGTCAGTCGTTGGAAGGAGAATGATAATCTGGCGGTCAGACCATCGGCAGGCCAGATCACCCCCACGGAGAGTTTTTTGGAGCAGCTCTAAAGCCCGTTCCAACAGGCTTTTCCCTTCTCTGGGCAGAGTAACCATAATTAATGTATAGGGCTGACCTTCCTGTTCAGATCGGATTTGTCCCAGTTTCAAAATCGTACTCAATGAATTTGAGTCCCGCGGCAGAGTTTGAGAGCGTTCACCTTCACTAAGCCCCATCACCAATTGTCTAGTCTCAGAACTGGGACTGATTGCTAAATCTTCCTGCATTGCTTTTTCGCAAGCTTTATACTGGATCACCGCATCGGCGTGATGGCCAACTGCAATCAAACAGCGGATAATCAAACAATGGAGTTTTTCCCGCGATTGGTCAAATTCCAGAGCCTGCCTGCAGACTTTGACTGCACTCTGGTAATCTTTGCGGCAGGACACCAGCAGCTCCGCCGTGCGGACCGCCAGATCCAAATACATCTCGCGCAGATTTTCTCGAGTAATCGTAGTCCACTCTTCATAAAGATCTTCCTCCAGAAAATCACCCCGATACAGCTGATACGCCTCCAGGCAGAGCTGCAGCGACGCCTCAGGATTTCTCTCTTCCAGCTCGATGCTCTGGCGGACTTTATTTTTAAAATCCGCTAAATCAACATAGTACCCTTGCTCCGGAGCAAACCAGTACAATCCGTTAGCGTGATTAATTCCCTTGTATTCGCCGCTCCGCCAGCCTCCCGGAAAAAGGCTCCGCCTTAAATTATACAAAGTGGTGTGGAAATTATGGGTAGCGCAGGTAATGTCACTGTCAGCCCACAACAGATCAATAATGCTGTCGCGGGGTACTTTTTTACCAGGACAGTGAGCCAAATACTTAAACAGAGTCAGGGCTTTGCGGGATTTCCAGTTCTTGACCGGAATCGGCTGACCATTTACTTCCAGCTGAAAAGAACCAAGCATCTTCACAGTAATCATGCAACCAACCCCTGCAATGAGCTGATGATCACTGTTATTATTTATAACATGCTGCCCCATTTTCCTGCAGATATTTTCCTATCTTTATGAATATTCACTACATTATTCGAGTAAAACCGTTAAAAAAGGACTTGTCCCAAAGATGACAAGTCCGCAAAGTACAATCCAGCATAAAATCCTAGATAAGTCCTATTTCCGATTTCCGTTTGCTTCCAGCAGCATATGCAAAAAGTCCGCAGGCAGATTAAACTTCTGATTGTTCAGCCAGAGCTCCTGAAGTTCAAAATCTGTGTGGTGGTTATTGGCTTTAAAATTGTCCACTTCCCGGCGGATCCGCTCCATTTTGCTGTCCAGTTGGGCAACAGCATCGGCTGCGTTCCGC
Organism: Bacillota bacterium; assembly: GCA_012837335.1. Classification (NCBI taxonomy): domain Bacteria; kingdom Bacillati; phylum Bacillota; species Bacillota bacterium. The sequence goes on along the minus strand of DURM01000036.1, from coordinate 13,560 downwards.
AGCTCATCCACGAGCGGTTGTGGGATTTCATAGTTATACTTGTAGTTTAATTTGTGCTCTAAGCTGGCCCAGAAATCCATAGCAATCGTGCGAATCTGGATTTCAGCCCATACATTCTCGGTTCCTTCTGACGTAAACACGGGTACCTTCACAATCAGATGCAGGCTGCGGTATCCGTTTGGTTTTGGATTCGTAATATAATCTCTGCATTCTTCTACATGGAGTCCCGCCTGCTTCTGGAGCATTTCACTGATCCGATAGATGTCCGAGACAAAGGAACAGACGATCCGCACCCCGGCGATATCGCGGATATTTTCCTTTATTGACGGCAGTGTCAGCTCTACTTTTTTGCGCATCGCTTTTTGGAGAATGCTCTCCGGGCTTTTAACCCGACTGGTTACATGCTCGATCGGATTATAGTCGTGAATGAAATGAAACTCCTGTTTAAGAATTTCAATCTTAGTCGTCAGCTCATCTACAGCAAATTTATACATCATCATAAACCGCACAATTTCCTGTTTCAACCGCTCTAACTCTTGCAGGTGCATTTTGGTTGCAGCTCCTTCCTCATCGACCGGCCAGTTTACGCTCCTGGATCAGCCGTTTGGTAAAGCTGTAAGTGTGGGTAGCAATCACTTTGACAATGGCGTACGCTGGAACACCGAGAATTACGGCGCCAATACCTCCCAAACTCCCGGCTGTCAGCAGCACCACGATAATAGTGACCGGGTGAATGCTCAGCTTTCTGCCTAACACCAAGGGAGCAATTAAGTGATTTTCCAAGTAATTAGCTATTACCATAATCACAACAACTTCTAAAGCTTTCAGCGGTGACATAAACAGCGCCACAATCACACCCGGAATGGTTCCCAGCACCGGACCAAAATACGGAATAATATTGGTGATCACAGCTATCGCCGCCAAGAGCAGGGCGTAATCAAGACCGATGATCAAATAGCCAATATATACTACGCCTCCGATGAACAGACTGATAATCACCATCCCCTGAATATATGAGCGGATGGTGTGATTCATCTCTGACAGCACTGTCTTCGCTTCCCCTTGATATTGTTCCGGAAAGAAACTGACGATCTTGGGGGTCAAACTGGAACCTTCTTTTAGCATATAGAATAAAAGCAGAGGAATTGTTAAACTGACAATCACAAAGTTCGCTACAGATCCGATGAAGGTCCAGATATTCTGGGAGATGGTCGCAATCAGACCATCCACCAGTTTTACATAATCGATAGTACTCAAATTCTGGAAAAACTCAAATTCCTCGAACTCCGCGAAGAAGGTGGACTCCTGAAACTCCTGCAGGCGGCGGTTAAACTCTGTCAAAAACCGCGGCAGATTAGTAATCAACCCGGTCAGCTGCCGCTGGAGAATCGGCGACAGGTAGAGAATCGCGAATAAAATCAGGAGAATGAACACAACGAAAATCATTAGAATCGCAATTGTGCGGGGAATCTTAAACTGCTCCAGCCAATCCACGACAGATATCGTTAGATAGTAAAGGACACCTGCTACTAGGAAGGGAAAGAAAATTGTTTTGATCAGAACTTCAATAGGATGGAAAATATAACCGATATACTGCAGGACCCAGATGATCAGGAAAATCATCAATATCCACAGCGTGATTTGGAAAGCCTTCGACTTATACAGCATCTAATTCTCCCCCTTCTCATGGTAGTGCTTAAATAATTCCAAGACTAACTGCCATAACCGCCATTCCTGCAATCAGACCGTAAATTGCAGTGTGATGGAAACCATACTTTTCAGCCGTCGGCAGGAGTTCATCAAGGGAAATATAGACCATAATGCCGGCAACCATCGCAAAAACGATGCCAAACATCACATCATTGATAAATCTCATCAGCACAAAATAACCTACAATCGCGCCCAACGGCTCTGATAATCCTGATAAAAAGGAGTAAAGGAACGCCCGCTTCTTACTGCCGGTAGCGTAGTAAATCGGGACTGAAACAGCAATTCCCTCGGGAATATTATGAATTGCAATCGCAATCGCGATGCTCACACCTAAAGCCGGATCTTGAATCGCACTGATAAAAGTCGCAATTCCCTCAGGAAAGTTATGGATAGCAATGGCCAGGGCCGAAAACAAACCCATCCGCAAGAGCTGCTGTTCCTCTGCCTCAACTGCGGCGTCCTCAGTCATTTCGGTCACATCGCGAATTTCATGAGGGTTTTCGCCGCTTGGCACAAACCGGTCAATCAGCGCGATCACTAAAATGCCGCCGAAAAAAGCAAGCAGTGTTGCCCAATAGCCTTTACTATCACCATATACGGCGCTGAGAGAATCATTAGCTTTGGCAAAAATCTCCACGAAAGATACATAAATCATTACACCGGCAGAAAACCCGAGCGCGCCTGATAAGAACTTTTTATCTGTTTGTTTCGTGTAAAAAGCAAGTGCGCTGCCGATACCGGTTGACAATCCAGCAAGAAGCGTGACCGCAAATGCAAAGAGAATATTCCCAGCTGTAATCTCCATGTTACTCTCCCCCTCTCCCTTACCCAGCATACTGAATGAGTAAAAACAGGTAACTAATTAGTTACCTGTGCAGCATTAAGCTAAGGCAGCGTGAGCTTCCTTGAGATATTCAATAATCGTTAAGTTCTGCGGGCAAAGTGATTCGCAGTTCTCACATTCAATGCACTGCCCAGCATCGGTTCCATCCTGAATTAAGCGGCTGTACTGCCTTCTGCCATCTTCAAACATATTGTATACACTAGCATGATTATAAATGCTGAAGATCCGCGGAATGTTAACGCCCTGGGGACACGGCAGGCAGTAGCGGCAGTCGGTGCATTTAACCTTAATGCGGTTATTGTAGATCTGCTTCACCTGGTCAACCAATGCCATTTCTTCATCACTTAAAGAGTTCGGTAAAGCATCGTTTAAAGTCCTGATATTCTCCTGTACCTCACTCATTGTACCCATACCGCTTAAAATGACTTTAACTTCAGGGAAATTGCCTAACCAGCGGAATGCCCATTCGGCCGGAGTCCGCTTCTCTGGAGCCTGGTCCCAAACTGCTTGAATCTCTTCGGGAACATTTCTAACCAGTCTGCCGCCCCGCAGCGGTTCCATAATCACAACTGCCAAGCCCTTTTCAGCAGCATAGCGCAGTCCTTCTACACCTGCCTGATACTCTTCATCCATGTAGTTCAGCTGGATTTGGCAGAAATCCCAGTCATAGGCATCAACAATTTCCTTAAACACATCCAGTTCATCGTGGAAAGAGAAACCGGCATATTTAATCCGACCATCAGCCTTAGCCTGATCTAAGAATGATAATATATCATACTTTAGAACTCTGTCCTTCCAACTGCCCTTATTAAGAGCGTGGAGGAGATACATATCAATTTGGTCTGTCTGCAGCTTCTCCAGCTGCTCATTAAGGAGGCGGTCCCGGTCTGCTTCCGATTCCACCAGCCATACCGGCAGTTTAGTCGCTACATATACTTTTTCGCGATAGCCATCTGCTAAGGCTTTACCGACTAAAACTTCACTCTTGCCGCCGTGGTAGTTGTAGGCGGTATCAATATAGTTAACACCGTTATCAATAGCGTAGCGGATCATCTCCACCGATTTCTCAAGATCAATATTGCCTACCTCGCTGCCAGGATCCGGGTCAGCAACTGTCGGCAGTCTCATACAGCCAAATCCTAACAGTGAAACATCGATATCAATTTTGCCAAATCTTCTGCGCTGCAAATTACCACATCCTTTAAATCTGATTATCCTTATCCAAAGGATATACTACGCCGAAACTCCATTTAAATCCTGCTGCAGCGCTGAAACTCCTAGAATATGAGCATCCACAACCCAACGGCGATCAAAAGCCCGCCGGAAATACTTTGAATGATGCGGTAGTGGTTTTTGATCCAATCGACCGCTCCCTTAAGATGATCCCAAAGCAGAGCAGTCAGGATAAAGGGAATCGCCAGACCGAGAGAAAAAACTAACAGCAGCCCCATCCCCTGATACATTGTCGCTAAATTGGCCGCAAACAAAAGCGCAGTCCCTAAAAATGCAGTTAAGCAGGGCGTCCAGCTGAAGGCGAAGGCAGCTCCAAACAGAATACTTGCACCAAAATTTACCGGACGCGCTGATCGGGAAAAACCGCGGGATCGGTTCAAAAACGACACACCAAAAAGCCCCAAGTAATTGAGGCCGAATAAAACCACCACAGCACCTGCCGCTTTCTGCAGCCAAAACCGGTAGGCACTTAAAATTCCGCCCAATCCGGATGCGGTGGCACCCAAGATAACAAACACAATGGTAAAGCCGAGCACAAAGCCCAGCGTACTTCTCAGCAGCTTGAACTTACCCGGCTCGGATTCATTCCCAGTTAGATACAGCAGATATACTGGAAGCAGCGGCAGAATGCAGGGGGACACAAATGCCATCAGACCTTCGACAAAAGTCAAACCCACCATGGACAGCGTGATCTCAGGCAGCATTTGGCCCAGCATTATTCAACCGCTCCTATCATTTGCAGCACTGTTTCAAAATCGACAGGTCCCAGAACCGCCGAAACGAGCCTGCCTTCCCGATCGATCACAACTGTCGCTGGCAGTCCAGGTACCCCGAAGATATAATTACCCACAATGGAATAGTCATCATACAAATTGACCAGATCATAACCTTGTTCTGTTAAGTATTGATCGCCGCTCTCTCTGGTTTCCCGTGTCCCGTCGATTTGGTTGACCAACAGCAGATGGGCGGCTTTAGTTCCTTGGAGATAATCGTGGAGTTTCTGCAGCTCATCCATCTCCATGCGGCAGTATGGACACCAGGTAGCCCAGAAATTCAGGACCACGATTTCACCAGCATAATCCGACAGGGATACAACCTCACCCTGATTGGATTCCAAGGAAAAATCAGGCACTACCGACCGTTCCTGAGCCAAGACCCCTGCTCCAATTAGAAGCAGCCCAATACAGACAGCCAAAAGCAAGATTCTGGTTTTTTTCAGCAAGATGCTCCCTCCACTGTTTAAAATTTACATAGCAAGTAATTATGTTTACGCATACTTATCAGTATTATTTGATTTAAAGCGCATATTTCCTGCTATAATTTCGTCTCCATCTAAGTAAAAAACAGTGTGGTACATCTGGTGCGGAACCAGGTAAGCATTAAATCCGATCCGCAGATTGACATTGGGATAGACTGTGTAAGCGTTCACTGTACCGCTTGAACCTACCTTTATATTCGTAGCTGATCCTGTTTCGCAGCCCAACACCTTGGCACTGACCTGCTTACCAGCGCTTAGAAATCCGCCGCGCACTTCGCCATTAAGCCTAATGGAATCACCGGCTCTTAGAGTAGAATTGTAAGCCAGCTCACCCGTAACTTCGATGCTGCCGGTGGCACTGATTTCGCTGTTTTGGCAGTAGTCAACCCGCACATCTGCGCGGTTATCAATCTCTGCTTTGATTTCTTCCTGCAGATATGCCAGCTCATCGCGGAGTTCCTCAATTTGGCGGTAGGACTTCAAGTCCAAATCCAGTCCCAAAAGATTGAGCGCATCGGAAGTTCCTACATCAGCAAGACTTAGACGAATTCGATAAAACTCTTTTAGATCCCTAGCTAAAGGACTAAATTTCAAGTCCAGCAGCAGCTTAATCAGATACTCCTCACCATACACAGCAGTACTGGTACTTTGGTAATAGGTTTCCAGCTGCTGGCAGCCCTTCACCAAATTGGGCAGCTGGGGCAGAATGCGATTTACCAGTGCACTCATTTTCAGATAGCTGGTGCGATCTCCGCCAGCCCGAATTCTTGTGCCAATCACTTTTTTGTGGATAACTACATCAGATCCGGCGGTTATCTCGGCATGATAAACATTTCCTTTTATTTCCACTCTACCGCCAGCGGAAATCTTGAGGCCATCACTTACATCACCAAACACCATCACATCACCGTTAAAGTCAATGTGACCAGTGTTAATATTCACATCGCCTTCAACTACAACCATGGGTATTACAACTAAGCGGGAATTATGACCGACTAAGTGGGGCCGGCCGTCAATAGTGGCGACAGCAATCCGTCCATCATCAATGAGCTGAACTCCTTCACCGACATTAAACACTTTGTTTTTCGGCTCGGGCGGCTTTATTTCTTCGTTAAAGATAGTTCTGCCGGGCTTGCCTAGTCTTGGTGGAGTCCAGCGTGCCAGAACTGTGCCCGCCTCAACTGAATTGATTGCGCCTTTGTAGTAAAAATCTACTGAATTGTTCTCATCGGTTGCGGGAGGAATCCGCTCTTTAAAACTAAATGTGTATTCAACTTTGCCATCCACCGGCGGCACAGCGGCTTGACCTTTGGCAATCACAACTTCCTTATCCTCGCCGCACCTACACGCCTCAACTACATTTTCCTGAATAATCGTAACTTTTATTCCGAGCTGCTTGATCTTCTGATAAACCAGTTCCGGCTGCAGTGGGGCTGGTTGAATCGTCCCGAACTTCTCTCCCCTCACAACCAAGCGCTGACTGGGAGGGCTGTCTTTTAACTTGTAAACACTGCCCGACTGAAAACTAGTAATCAGCACCGCTTCCGACTTATCCGGTGAGATTTTGATTTCAAAATTACTGACAGGATTCTCATTCGTTGGAATGATTTGAAGCAGGCTCTCGTCAAAAACTACTGTTGGTTCCTTGACCAACTGATTGTCGTAATAAACAATCACATTCCGTCCCGGTGAGACCACCGGCCACTTTCCGTTTCCTTTCGGCTTCGTTACCTGAACTACGCCATTTTTCACCGCAATAGTGCCGTCTAGATCGAAATCAAGCAATGTTTTCCAATTCGCCTGACTATTTACCCTTTAATTGAATCAATTTACTTTGTTCAAATCAGCGTTGTTTCCACTCCTGTCCTGTGATATAGTTAAAGAGTATGGCACATAAACTTTAATCGCAGAGGAGATCAGAAATGTCGAAAGTTGTTGCAATTATCTTGTTTGCGCTCACCTACATTTGTTTGCTGGGCCTCCCCAAATACCGGGCCTATGTGGCACTGGTTTCAGCTGCCCTGTTCGTAGCCCTCGGCTTTGTGCCGATTGGAGAAGTCTTCGCTACAGTGGACTGGAACGTAATCATGATGATTGCCGGTACAATGGGAACAGTGGCTTTATTTATTGAGTCTAAAATGCCAGCGCGGCTGGCTGATATGCTGATTGAACGAACACCCAATGTCAAGTGGGCAGTAATTGTCCTATCTTTATTTGCAAGCCTAATTTCCGCTTTTGTAGACAATGTAGCCACAGTGCTGATGGTGGCACCGGTAGCTCTTACGATTGCCGGCAAACTGGGTATATCACCGGTTAACAGCATCATCGCCATCTCGATCGCCTCTAATCTGCAGGGCGCAGCTACTCTTGTAGGCGATACTACCTCCATCCTGCTGGGGGGACATGCCGACATGAATTTTCTGGATTTCTTTTTCTTCCAGGGCAAGCCCGGCCTGTTCTGGATTGTGCAGGTTGGCATGATTGTATCTACGCTGGTACTGTTATGGGTACTCAGAAAAGACACAAAACCGATAGTACCAGTGGGAAGAACCAAAGTAACCAATTTCTTCCCTACTTATCTGCTGGTGGGCACTGTTGTACTGCTAATTATTGCATCTTTTATCCCTAATACTCCAAAGACAATTAACGGCATTATCTGCATCAGCCTGTTTGTAGTTGGACTGATTGAAAATCTAGTGCGGACAAAATCAACGGATATGCTGACTACAGCTCTAGCTGAAATCGACTATTTTACACTGCTGCTGTTGGCAGGACTGTTTGTAGTTATCGGCGGAATCACCAACGCTGGAGTTGTCACTGATATCAGTACACTGTTTGTAAAGCTGAGCGGCGATAATCTCTTCCTGATTTTCACCCTGATCGTTTGGGCATCAGTGCTGTTCTCAGCATTTATCGATAACATTCCCTATGTAGCAACCATGCTGCCTGTTACCGGCCAAATCGCTGCGATAATGGGTATCGAACCTTATATTCTCTACTTTGGTCTGTTAGTGGGTGCCACTTTAGGCGGCAACCTGACTCCGATTGGAGCTTCAGCAAATATTACTGGACTCGGGATCCTAAGAAGAGAAGGATATGAAGTATCAGCCGGTCACTTTATGAAAATCTCAGTGCCCTTTACTCTGGCAGCAGTAGTAACTGGATACATTCTAGTGTGGGTGCTGTGGAGCTAAATCTCTTATGCAAAAAACGCTAGATCGCATATGATCTAGCGTTTTTTATTAGTCTTAAACTACTTTGCTGCATCAGCCTTAGCTGCCTCAAAAGCTGCGATCAGCTCGCTTTTCGCCTTATCTACCTTTTCTTTCGCAACGACAAATTCCACCACGCCTTCGATCCGCGCTGCGTATAAAACCCGGCTGTAAGGCAGCAGCTCCACTGTAACAGGGGCAAGGTCTTCCCCGTTGTGGTGGTAAACTATCTTAAAGACCGGTTCACCCTCAACGCTGTGATCGAGGCGGGCATCGACTGTCAGGCCGATTACCGTGCCGTACAGTCTGCGGAAAGATCGTTCCTCTGCTTCTAAACCATTGATAAAGAATGTCTCTTTTTTCTCAGTCTTCGTTTCTCCATCTTCCTCAACAATAACTTCTTCCCGCTCCATGGTAAGCTCATAGCGCTGATCATCCCATGTAATATCCACTTGATTTACATCATCAATGCTGGCCATGTACAAGAATTTAATCAGCCAGTCAAAAGGATCGGCATTGCGGATGCGGATGAGGTTTTTGTAAATCGAAAATACCTCAGTGCCACCCGCCAGCATGGCGTAAACCTCGCTGTCACTGCGGTCTGCACCAATTAATAAATGCACTTTATGCTCGCTGTCCTCGACTAACAGCTCGCCCTTTGGCTGATCTAATCCGTACTCGCTCAAATCCTTCGGATCAAGTTCAATGAAATCTTTCACCCTCAACGTCAGCAGTGGACTGCCGTCTAAAGTAAAGTCCGGGTAGTTATCTAAACTGGCAATGCGTTTGGGAGTTTTAAAAGGACTTACAAACCGAAGGCGGTCGATTCCCTGGAGACTAGCTGCCGGGTTTTCAACCGCTTTTATCTCAAGCGGCTCTTTCCCTTCACTGCGAATCAGCAAGTGCTTGAGCGTCATAAGATTGATGCTGCCGAGTTCCCGGCTCCGGAAATTCTCCAAAGTTGATTGAAACGCGGTGCCGTACATACCGTTTACAGCATAGACAGCCTTGTCGCCTTCCCGCATCAGATAGTATAAATACTCGGTTGGATGGCGGTTGCCTAAGTAAACGGTATGCTCAGTGCCATCTTCCAGCTCAGCCCGAACGGTGGTATTAGGTGCATCAAGTCCATAGCGGCTTAAGTCTTTCGGATCCTCTTCGAGCAGAAAAGCGGCTTCTAGCGATGCAAACCGCCTCACTACTGTGTTAACCTGGGCCAGTTCCGTAAGTTCCGGATCTAAGCTCGCCACCTGCCAACCATCATCACTCTGTTCCAGCACAATTTCCTGCTTGCCCTGCAAGGTCAAGCGGCGAATCTCCCTTTCTTCAAATTCCCAAAAGTCCAGATCCCGAACCGGTTCCGATCCGGAACCGGCGTTTTCGGGTCGATTGATATACCAGTACACGCCGATCAACAGCAGCAAGCAGAGAGAAAGCGCTATCCACTGATACCTCTTCCTCATAGATGCCGCCTCCTTGTCCAGATAATGAATCCGGTCAGGAACACCAAAACTGGCAGGACAATTACAAATACGCCTGATAGAATCAGCTGCTGCATATAGGTCATGGACAACTGACTGGTTGTAATTGGCTTCGGCCTAATGGTAATCTGCTCCTGCGCATCGTTGAGCCAGTTAATGCTGTTAATAATCAGCTCGCTGTTGGCCCCCCGGCTGAGCTGATCGAACTGGTCAACGAGCAGCCCGGAGGTGGACATGACCACCAGTTTTGCCGGCGTGGGACCCCAGCCATCATCTGCGCCATCGGTTACTGCCACCGCCACGTTGAAAGGACCGACTGCATCGCCTTCAGCCCAGTTAAGTGTCTGTTCCTCAAAGTTATCTTTTGCCCACGAGTTAGCAGTAGTAGTTAACAGCGGCTCGATTTTGAGTTGGGAGCGGCGCGCCTGGAGAACTGTAATTGGCTGGGTCAAAGGCATCACCACTAAACTTTTGGCACTTATCATGGGCTCTGTGAGCAGATGGCTTTGGAAGTGCGGCACAATATAAAATGGATTAGCCAGTCTGGAGTTGGCATCCCCCTCAATAATCAAGCCTTTTTCCAACCTTAAGCCATAGCTTTCCAGCAGTCCATCTAGGTTGGGACGCTCATGAGCGGAATAATCTAAGAGCATTACCATGCGTCCACCCTGCTCCAAATAAGCCCGGAGTTTTTCATCTTCTTCAGCGGTGAAGTCTTTTTCCGGAGACACCAAGAGCAGTACAGCCGCATCCTCTGGAACCGCCTCCACAGTGAGCAGGTCTAAATCTTCGATCTGGAAGTTCTCCCGTTTCGCTAAATCCAGGAAGCTGGCCGACAAATCGAGTTCGCCGTGGCCGATCAGCCGGTAAACCACAGGAACTCGCTCAGCGGTAACATACATAATCGCGCTGGTAATCTGCTGCTCAATTGCCAGCGACTCGGGCACCATCTGGTAGTAGTAGTTATAGGTAAAGTTGATGAAATCCTGAGGCTGAATCACTTTATAGCGATCGCCGCTGACTACAACTACGCTGCCTATATCAGGAGTAACTTCCCCTTTGTAATTCTCAACAAATTGGGGATTTAAAAGCGGATCCATAAACTCGAAGTTTACCTGGTTAGAACGCCGTTCATACCGGTCAATGATTTCAGCAACCGCAATATTTTCATTTCCGGTCCGATACAAAGCATAAATATTAACTTTCTGATCGAGATTGTCTAAAATCCGCAGGGTTTGCTCCGACAGAGAATACAGTTTATTCTCGGTTAAATCCACCCTCAAGTCATAAGAGCGGACAATTAAGTTGATGACTACAATAATAGCGATCACAAGCACCGTCAAAAGAGCGGAGCTGCCGCCATAGCGAAATTTGCGATCTTTAAAAAGAGCTTTAAAATCCATTTGCATTACCTCCCTACCAGTTTTCTAGCTCCAGCGCCGCTTTTCTAAGGTTCGGACTGTGAAAAACAGGACTACAACGACAAAACTGACATAATAAACAACCGAGCTTAAAGTCAGCAGTCCCATTTGGAAATTGGTGAAGTGGTGAAACACGGAAAACCATCCGAACAGATGAAACACAAAACCTTGGAAAAACTCCGGCCGCAGCCAGAACACCAGTCCCACTGCTGCTAAACCGATCACCGCTAGAGCCGCTCCGGTAAAGAGACTGCGGGTGAGCCAATACACCCAAAAGGCGACCACCAGCACTAAAAAAGCTGCAAACACAGCGTTAGGGTTAATCTCTACTGGGAAAATGGAGCGAAATGAATCAATGAACAGGACAGCTAACAGCGCCCCAAATGTCCCGATTGCCGCATTTACCAGATTATCTGTCAGGGAAGAAACCAGAATTCCAATTGCAATAGAGACACAGCCCAGGAGGAAAAACCCGATTGTGCCGCCGACAATCTCCCACACCGCGATTTCACCAAAGAAACTTAAAGAAAACGGATACAGGCTGGTAAGCAGAAGGGTAATGGCGAACACGGTTACCGCTGCAAAATATTTGCCCAGCACTACATCCGCAAACGAAATGGGAGCCGTAAACAGAAGATGATCTGTTTTACGAGCCGCCTCATCCGACATAGCCCGCATCGTCAGAATCGGAACTACCAATATAAAGATGAACAAAATATTGCCTAAAGTACCATTATAGTCCGGGTTCGCGTTGAATACGTTTCCGGTAACAAAGAAGATGCTGGTGATCAGCAGAAAAACACTCATAAACACATAACCGGAGAGTGTGCGAAAATATGCGGATAAATCTTTAAGATAAACTGCTAGCATTCCTGATCCCCTCCTGTGAATCTTGAGTAACTTGAATAAATATCTCTTCTAGAGTCAGATCATTCGGCTTCATAGACAGGATCGGCAGCTCAGCCCTGCTGAAAGCAAAGAAAATATCAGTGCGGATGTCCCGATCCGATTTGATGATCAGATCAACTGTCTCTGGTTCCCTTTCTCCGGCAACCTCCACATCAGCAATACCGGAAATGCCGGACAGAATGTCCACCGCGGGTTGGGCTTGTCCGGGTACGCGGATTACTAAATCCTTGCCGCCGCCTAGACGCGCCGAGAGATTTTCGGGAGTATCACTGGCGACAATTCTCCCCTTGTTAATAATTACAATCCGCTCGCAGACCGCGCTCACTTCCGGGAGAATATGGGAGCTGAGTATTATGGTGTGGTCCCTGCCCAAATCTTTAATCAGCTTGCGGATATCAATAATCTGCTTTGGATCTAATCCAACCGTCGGCTCATCAAGAATCAGAACTTCCGGATTGCCAATCATAGCTGCGCCTAAGCCAACGCGCTGCTTATACCCTTTCGATAAATTCCGAATTAAGCGCTTGCGCACATCGGTGAGACCTACCTTTTCCATCACTTCTTCAATATTGCTTTTCCGCTCGCTCCGCGGCACAAACTTAATCCGGCTCACAAAATTGTAGTACTCACCAACCGTCATATCTCCATACAAAGGTGGAACTTCTGGCAGATAACCGATTTTACGCCGAACTTCAGCGGCGTTGTCCAGTACATCAAGCCCATCCACGGTTACCGTACCTTCAGTCATGGAGATGTAGCCGGCGATGATGTTCATGGTTGTGCTCTTTCCCGCGCCGTTAGGACCGAGAAAACCAAGAATTTCACCTTTGTTAACTTTGAAACTGACGCCATCGACAGCCAAGTGCTGTCCGTATCGTTTGGTGACATCAATCACCTCAATCATAACAAACTCCCCTTTCTGCTTTTAACTTTATTGTAACAACCACAATTAACATTTGCAATATTACAGGTTTTAAACCAGCTTGCTATTAAATATATCCGCCAAAAAGTTATTAAACTGACCGTTATAATACTATTCCGCTAGTCCCAGCACTAGCGTTAGACATAAAAAAAGAAAGCTAAGATTAAGCTCTTAGCTTCAAGATTTCAAGTTCATCCGGACCTGCGTAGATAATTTCACGAGCTTTAGGGTCTGCCTGCTCTACTTTGACCATGATCGGAAAACTGCGTTCAAAATCGAATCCGACTACCCTTCCCTGCTTATAGAATAGCTTGTGACGGACGTAATCGCCAAGCTGCACTTCAAAATCGCCGCAATCTTCACAGACCCCATTGACGAAATTGTGCCCTTGAGCTGAACATTGAAACTCCGTTTTGTTTGCTGCCATTCCAAAAATCCTCCTCTTCTCTTCTCGCCTCATACTCAAAAAAAGTATAGAAAAAAGACGAACCCGGTTGCCCGGGAAGCGTCTAACATCTATACCTTATTATACTACCTTTGTTAATTTTTGTCAAACGTTCCGTTAAGTTT
>DURM01000035.1 GCA_012837335.1 Bacillota bacterium | reverse complement strand
GCTCTGACTCTCAACAATCTGAGGAATCAGCTCTGCAAAGGTTGGCTCAGCAATGAAGCCAGTATCCGAATGCTCTACTACATCGATTGCGGTAACTTTGCCGCCGCTTACAGTCACATCTACTAAAATTTCACCATTAAAGCCCGCACCTGAACCACGGTAAACTCCGTCAGGTACACCGCCTGCAAGTTCGTCAGCAGGTTCGTCTAGCGAATCACTGCTCACCTCAGCCTGTGCTAAAGCCTGTTTTACTGCAGCCATAACCGCTTCTGAAGAAACGGTAGCACCAGTCACTGCTTCCACATCCGGACTGTTGGCCTCAACAATCCGCAGGGGAACTAACTTAAGTGCCTCGTCCGATATACCTGGTGTTTCTTTATGCTCCAAAATTGCAACATCAGCAATCTTGCCATCGGTTATCTCAACCTCAACTTGGAGCGGACCGCCGAAGCCACTGCCCTCAGCTAGATAAACACCATCTAAGTATGCAGCGTCTTCAGCAGCTTCAGGACCATAGAAATTATCTCTAAACCGCTTTAATTCAGCGCTCACACCTCTAACCACAGCGCGGGAAGAGATTGTTGCCCCTGTCACACCCTGAATGTCCACACCTAAAGTCAGCTGATCAGAATTCTGACCAATAAACTGATCTAAGAATGCTGAACGAGTTATCAAAGTGCCGAGACCTGGATCATCACTGTGGCTGAGGATTTGAAGATACTCAATCTCGCCACTGCCGTCGATAACTAAATAAAAGTAAATCGGTCCATGATATCCCTGCTCTGCGCCAACTAAAGCCACTTTTTCAGGCTCATCTTCACTGCCTGTAAAGTAATAGACTTTATCATTAATTAAAGCTGTTTGATATTCAGCTGTGCCCAGTGTTTCCTCAAGAGGCAGATAAACACCTTCAGCCGTTACAGGAACTCTTTCTGGAGCAATCCGGTCAATAAGCACCAGCGCACCCCATGCCAAGCAGATAATAACTGCTGCGGATACAGTTGTGCGGAACCGCTGGTCCCTGGTTTTACTAGCACCAAAGATAACAGGTACTGTCAGTTTATCCAACAGGGGAACAACAGCGTTCATTGTTAAAACTGCAAATGTCACGCCTTCTGGAAACGAAGTAAACTCCCGCAAAAAGATAGTCAAGAAGCCGCATCCGCATCCAAACAGAAGACGTCCCATCGGGTTTACCGGTGACGTAACCATATCAGTGGCCATAAAAACCGCAGCAAACAGCAGCCCACCTGCGGTAACAGCAAACCACGGATCAAGTCCCAACAGCCAGGCTGCGGCAAACGCTGTTGCTGCGTACCCAACCGGGATCCGCCAGTCAATATGCCTGCGATAAAGCAGATAAGCTGCCCCGATCAGAATTGCGATCGCCGAAGTTTCACCGATACTGCCGCTCACATTACCCCAAATCAACTTCCAATCAAAAGCGCGCATTGTCAGCAGAGGTGTCGCCTCTGTGACAGCATCAAATGGACTGACAAACTTGACCATTGGAGCTGTAAAAGCCAGCAGCAGAACTGCCCGCCCTACCAAGGCTGGGTTAAAGATATTGCTGCCCAAGCCGCCAAAAACAAGTTTACCGATAGTAATTGCAAATATAGAACCAACAATAGGAATCCACCAGGGAACAGTAGGCGGCAGAATTAATCCAACCAGCATTCCAGTTACCAATGCACTTCCATCAGCAATAATCCCGCCGAGATTTAACGGATAGCGCATAATCAGCGCTTCTGTAAGCACTGCGGCGGCAGTACTCAATAGGACTATCCATAGAGCCGGAAAACCGAAAAATATAATTCCCGCAATCCAGCTGGGGATAAGTGCCGCAGCAACATCAAACATAATTCTCTCAATAGTAACCTGGGTGCGCACCACCGGCGCATAATAATGCCCATTCGTGTTCATGCGACTCACCTCCATTACACCGCTGACACTTTTGTTCTAATTGCTTTTTTACCTTCTTGAATAAACCGGGACAGTCCCCGCTGTGATGGGCAGACAAATGAACAAAGTCCACATTCGATACAGTCCATAATGTGGTTCTTTTCTGCTTGTTCAAGCATGCCATTGCAGCTCCATTCCGCCAGGAAATTAGGCTGCAGACCTGCCGGGCAGTGATCAACGCAGCGAGCACAGCGGATGCAGGGACGATTCAGCTCCTCCGCTACTTCGTCTTTAATTAGAGCGAGCACACCCGACAAGTTCTTCACAACCGGACCATCTAAGCTCTTAACAAGTTTACCGGTCATAGGTCCGCCAGCTACAATAACTTCTGCGACACCTAAGCCACCACAAAATTCAATGACCTCCCGCAGCGGTGTGCCAATTCTCACTAACAAATTGCGGGGGTCATAAATCGCTCCTCCAGCCACAGTAATCACCCTCTGGTAAGAACTGATGCCGGAGATAACTGCTTCTGCCACAGCAATTACTGTGTGCACATTGCTTACAATGCAGCCTACCTCAGCCGGCAGACAGCCTGAAGGCACTTCTCTGCCAAGAGCGGCCTTAATTAACTGTTTCTCTGCGCCCTGCGGATACTTCACCTTCAGACCCACCACACTGAGATTCGGTTGATCGGCACAGAGCTTTTCGAGATGATTAAGAGCATCCTTTTTATTAACCTCAACTCCGATAATACCCCGGTCAGCGCCGACAGCCTGCATCATGATCTTAAGGCCATCAAGCAGTTTCTTTGCTTCCTCAAGCATCAAACGGTGATCACAGGTTAAATACGGCTCGCATTCGGCTCCATTTATTAAAACAGTATCAATAGGTTTCGGGGGTGAAACCTTGACGTGCGTGGGGAATCCTGCTCCACCCATACCTACAATTCCGGCTTCCCTGATAATCTCCACCAACTGCTTTGGAGTCAGGCCGGTGTAGTCTCTTTTCAACTCAGGTTCAGTTTGATCGAGGCCATCGTTTTCTATAACAATACAGTTTGATTTAGAGCCGTCAAAAAGCTCCATCTCGCCTATCTCAACAACTTTACCGGAAACACTAGCATGAATCGGGGCAGAAATGTACTGCTCCGCTTCGCCAATTTTCTGGCCAAGCTTGACAGTATCTCCCACCTGAACGATTGGTCTGCACGGCGCTCCGATATGCTGGCTGAGTGGAATTACCACTCGTTTAGGAGCCGGCAGGGTCATGATCGGTTTATGTTCAGTCGCATTTTTGCGATGGGGAATATGGCCTCCGCCTAAAGGAAAGGTCCTAACCAAGCTGCTCATCCTTTCATTAATTAAATATTATTTGAACTTGTACTAGAGAATGCTTTCACAATCTATTACTTACAACGTTCGTTATATCTTTCCACAGAAACCACTGTTTTCCTGCATCAAAATCGGCTGATTTAATTATCTCCAAGTTTTTTCCGGTTTTTCCAATACAATCACTGATATAAAACTCGATCTGCGGGCAATATATAACCACAAACAATACATCAATTACTAAAAGAGGTGTTTAAATGGCACAAGGATCCAGCTCATCAAAGCGAAAACTCGTACCCCAAGCTTACAATGCTTTAAATCAATTTAAATACGAAGTAGCTCAAGAACTTAATATTAACCCAGAGTATAAAACAGGTTATTGGGGCAATATCTCATCAAGAGAATGCGGAGCGGTCGGAGGACATATGGTCCGCAAAATGATTGCTTCAGCAGAACAAGCTCTTGCTAATCAGGCTAACGCTCTAAACAACAACTTCCGTCCGTAATATTTAGGGGCTGTGGATAATCCGCAGCCCCCTTATTTTTTTTGATAACCCTCACCGCCCAATCCGATGATACATATTGTATAGAAAGGTATCACGGAGGTGATATTTCATTGTCTAATAAACGGATCAACAAGCGGTGGCTGCAGCAGGCAGCAGCCCAAATGCAGCGCCAAATGAGTGGAACACAGCCTTACACCCAAAAAGTCTTATCCCCCATCAACAAACAGCTGTCCATAGGCACTTCCGCCGCTAAAGCTGCCCAGTATTTTTCCCAGAGTGGGCGGAGAAAACGCGGTTGTGGGTGCTGCTCTTAAGATGTCTGCCCGTAAAAAGACGCTAGGTTAAACCTAGCGTCGTGTCTATTAATTTATTGGCTTTCTTGCGGCAAACTGCCAGCGCTCAGCTTCTCCCTCCGGTTCTGCGAAAGTCAAGAACTGAAAATAACCGACAATTTCCCATCCTTGATTCTGCAGTCGCTCAAAGATAACTTGGGGATACCATAATTTTTCGCGGTGGACTTCCCTTACTCTGCGGTACAATCCATCTTTTACTTTTATAAAAAAAGTCAGATCCATGGTGCAGATTTCGGTCTGCTCGTCGAAGTAGTTATCCCAGAAAAAACCAAAGTCCTCATCAAGCTCTGCGTAAGACTGGTTGCCATAGATTTCTCGCAGCTTAAGCTCGGAATTCAAATCAAACAGCAGCAGTCCGCCCGGCTTAGTATGGGCATAAGCCTGCTTGATAAAACCATCCAGCTCAGCATCGGTCGTTAAATAGTTCACCGAATCACAGCAGCAGATAGTTAAGTCAAACTGCTGCCCCAGGTCTAGATTATGCATGGAATTGACAATAAAGTTTATATCAGCGCTGTGTTTCTCAGCTTTAGCCCGCGCTGCTGCAACCATTTCTGCGGAGATATCCACTGCAGTAATCTCATAGCCCATCTGGGCAAGAGGTATAGTTACTCCACCTGTGCCGCAGGCTAGTTCCAAGATCTGTTTCGGTTTGCACCCCAACTTTTCCCATATCTGCCGCAGATACTCCGCCCACTCCTCGTAATCAACATCCATGAGCCGGTCATAGTACTGAGCTAAGTGAGTGTAAGCCGAATCCGCATTATTCATGATCACTAAATGGAATCCTTTCTGCATCAGCCCAGAGCTTTTCAAGATTATAGTATTCCCGCTCAGCCTCCATGAAAATATGGACTACCATATCACCATAATCCAATAGCATCCAGTTGTTATTACTGCGTCCTTCCTGCTGCTTGAGGGGAACATTCAGTTTTTCCATCTCATCAAGGACCGATTGAGCGACAGCCTGCATCTGCGGGAACGAAGTGCAACTGCAGATTACAAAATAGTCTGTTTCAACCATCACACCGCTCATTTTTAAGATCTGAATATTTTCGGCTTTTTTATCATCCATTGCACGAGCTGCTGCTACTGCAATATCCTTTCCCGACAATTTGCTCAAGGAATCGCCTCCCGTTAGATATTAAAATTTTTCCCGATAATGATCGTTATATCTACCTGCTGTTCTCGATAAGGATCAATCATTATTTCTGCTTGAATCAGCTCGGCAAGCTCGGCCGCGCGATCTGCAACCTTCTGCGAGCTGACAATAATCTCTGAAACCGGATAATTAAAATGTTCGGCATTGCCAACACTTTTCACATCCGCCAGCTTCTGCTCCCGGAGAAATTCGGAAGCTCTTGCAGCAATACCTTGGATTCCCGCGCCGTTAAGAACCTCTGCGGTTAAGGGCATCGGCTTTCCATAAACAATCCAATCCACTACCTGGGTCATCCGTTCCTCATCGGCAAGCCAATACCATGCACCATTGAGCTGATCCGATGTGCCCGGCAAAATTGCTGTTTCAATTCGATCGGTTGTAAAGCGGTTAGCTGCCAAAGCAAACTTCAGGGCTGTAGTCCACGGCATATTTGTTTCCACCGCATCCCATACCTGTCCTAATAATCGAGGGATTTTGAGTATAGTACTCGGCTGCAGAATTTCATCAATTACTGCCATGATAAACTTGCGCTGCCGCTCCACTCGACCATCATATACCTCGTAGTGAGGATTCACCAGCGCAACATCACCCAGCCGATCACGGAAACGGACGTATTCTAAGGCAGTTTCTCCGTCGAGAACTTGCCTGCCGGCCTTGATGTCAATATAAAGGTCTCCGGCTGTATCAACATAAAACATATCCGTTTCCACATCAATCTCAACCCCTCCGAGGGTATCAACAATCCGGCTAAACCCCGCGAAGTCTGTTTCAATATAGTAATCAATAGCTACTCCCAGAAAATCTTCCACAGTCTTCACAGTCAGTTCCGGACCACCATAGGCATGAACTGCATTGATCCGATCCCAGCGATCCCGTTCTGGAATATAAACCCGCGTATCCCTTGGGATGGAAATAATCCCGGCATATCCGGTATTGGGATCGGCTGCTATCAGTAAAATCGTATCAGTTCTAGAGGCACTGTCTCTTTTATCATCAGTCCCAAGAAATAAAATATGAGTGCGCCGATATTCCTGGGGCTCCAGGGATACCGCGGTTGATTGTGGACTTTGTAAAGGAAGCTGCCTCCGATCAAGTCCTCGCTGATAGCTGACATACGCTGAAACAAACAACAGCGCGGCTCCAATTAGGCACAGGAAAACCGCAGCGATCGTTCTTCTGCGCTTCTGCCGCTGCTTCTCTGCTCGTCGTTCAGCTATTTCCTGCTGTTTTTGTGCTAATTCATCAGGATTAATCACCGATTCAACCCTCCTCCGACAAAAAAAGCTAGCGCTACTTAGAGCTCAGCAGCAACTAGCACATTTCGCCTAACTCTGCTGTTACAGCTATTCGCAGCCGCCGGATTTACTGTGGGCGTCCAGATATAAGTGGTTTTTATGAATATAGTACTCCACAGTTTCTGGTACCAGATAGCGAATAGATTTGCGGGACCGCACCCGTTTGCGGATATCTGTGGATGAGATTGCCATCGCCGGCACCTGCAGAGTATGCAGACGCTTGCCCTGAGAGGCAAACCACTCCTCGAGTTCCGGCTCAAACTGATATCCAGGACGGGTAGCAGCCACAAACTCCGACAATTTCAGCAGTTCTTCAGCATCTTTCCAACTCATAATCTCTGCTATTGCGTCAGCACCCGTGATAAAAAACAGCTCGGTTTCATCACCATACAGCCGACGCAGAGCACGCAGTGTATCAATGGTATAGGTTTGACCTTCGCGATCAATATCAACTCGGGAAACCTCAAAGTATGGATTGGTCAAAGTTGCAAATACTGTCATCAAATACCGATGCTCAGCATCACTCACTTGACCCGGGTCTTTATGGGGCGGAACCCCCGACGGTACAAACAGAACATGATCGATGGCAAATTCGCCACGAACAGCTTCAGCGGTAACTAAGTGCCCGTAGTGAACAGGATCAAAAGTACCGCCCATAATCGCAATTCTGAGAGGTCTTACTTGCTTGCTCATTCCTAACTCCGTTCTATATAATCCGTACCCACCAAAACTGTGCTTGGTGGGTGCGGATACCTCTTTTTTTATTTATTCTAGATTACTCTTCTACTTCCTGTTTACTCTAGTTGTTTATCCGCGGATCAAAAAGCGGTTGATAATGGTTTCAAGCACTTCTTGGCGTCCGGACCGGTTGGTAACTTCAGGAAGATCCAGAGCATAGGCTTCCAGAGTCTTGAAGTCAGCTTTTCCGTCAACGATCTGCTTGCCAATGCCTGCGCTGTAGCTGGAGTAGCGCTCTTCGATAAAGTTTTCCAGCTCTCCGGACTGGAGCAGTTTGTAAGCTACCTTCAAGCCATATGCAAATGCATCCATACCAGCAATGTGACCGTAGAACAGGTCATTGAGTTCGAAGGAGCCTCTGCGTACTTTCGCATCAAAATTCAGGCCGCCGGGAGCCAATCCGCCATTCTTCAGCACTTCATACATAGTCAGTGTAGTAGTGTACAGATCGGTAGGCATCTGATCTGTATCCCAACCAAGCAGCATGTCTCCCTGGTTGGCATCGATACTGCCGAGCAGACCATTAATGCGGGCATAGTGCAGCTCATGCTGGAATGTATGTCCAGCTAATGTGGCGTGGTTAGCTTCAATATTAAGCTTAAAGTGCTTGTCCAAATCATACTTCTGCAGGAATGCGTGGACAGAAGCAGCATCAAAGTCATATTGATGCTTGGTCGGCTCTTTTGGTTTCGGTTCAATTAAGAACTGACCGGTGAAGCCAATCTCCTCAGCATAGTCCACCGCCATATGTAAGAAACGGGCCAAGTTATCCAGTTCCAGCTTCATGTTAGTGTTGAGCAGTGTTTCATAGCCTTCCCGCCCGCCCCAAAACACATAGTTCTCGCCGCCCAGCTCTTTGGTAACTTCTAAAGCTTTCTTAACTTGAGCTGCGGCGTAGGCAAATACATCCGCGTTGCAGGAAGTGGCTGCTCCATGCACATAGCGGGGATGTCCGAATAAGTTAGCTGTACCCCATAACAGCTTGATTCCTGTTTCATTCATCAGCTGCTTGGCTAGATCAACGATCTCATCAAGATATTTATTGGACTCACGCAGTGAAGATCCTTCCGGTGCAATGTCCCGATCGTGGAAGCAGAAGTACGGTACTCCCAATTTGCTCATAAACTCAAACGCTGCAATCATCTGCTCTTTTGCCCGGGTAAGAGGATCACCGGCTTGATCCCAAGGGCGAATCATGGTTGCTGCGCCAAATGGATCTACACCTTTGGCTGTGAAAGTATGCCAATAAGCGACAGAAAAGCGCAGATGGTCTTCCATCGTTTTGTCACCGATTATTTCAGCAGGGTTATAGTGCTTAAACGCAAGGGGATTATTCGAATCTGGCCCTTCATATTTTATTTTTGAAACATCTTTAAAAACTTCGGCCATAAGAACCACCTTTCATCATTCATTACTGTCTTCATTTTCTCGATACAGAACGAAATTCCTGCCGATCACCTGCACCACTTCTGAGTTAGTTGCAGAGCTGATTGCCTCGGCAGCTTCCCGAGGGTCCTCAAGCGAATTTTTTAATATTCTCACCTTAATCAGCTCCCGAGCAGTTAACGCCTGATCAAGCTGATTGATAATCTCATCAGTTAAGCCGCCTTTTCCGATTTGGAAAATCGGCTCCAGCTCATTAGCCTGAGCGCGCAGCCGCGCCCGTTCTTTGCTAGTTAACACCTTCCCACCACCTACTCCTGATATTGAAACTCCATCTCTTCTACTCTCACAGTAGCTCCATCGGCAATACCCATTTCCCGAAGTTTCTGGTACAAGCCAATTTTGTCAAAGAGCCGCTGCAGATACTCAAGTGTTTCTTCATTATCCAGATCCAAGCGTTCCAGCAGCCGCCTGAGTCCGGCTCCTTCAACCACATAATCCTCGTTTTCGCGGCGAATCGTAAAGTCCTCCACCCTGCCGCGAGGTTCAGTTTTAGGACGGTAAATCACTATATCTTCCACCGCTTCTTCCCGCGGCTCCTGCTGCCTTAAAGCGCGAATCAGCTTGCCTGTTTCAGCCATCAGCTCAGCTGTTCCCTCTCCTGTAGCAGCTGAAATTGGAAACACAGGACGATTATCCTGCTCAACTACTCCGCGCAGCCTTTCTAAATTTTCTTCTGCACCGGGCAGATCCATTTTATTTGCCGCGACCAGCTGAGGCAGGGACGCCAACCTTGGGTTATACAGAGCCAACTCCTCATTGATTCTATAATAATCTTCGACAGGATCCCGTCCTTCAATTCCCGCTGTATCAATAACATGAATAATAACCCGAGTCCGCTCAATATGCCGCAAAAAGTCAGTACCTAAACCCACGCCCTGATGCGCGCCTTCAATTAGTCCGGGTATGTCAGCAACTACGAATGACTCGCCCTCTGCAATCGATACAACTCCCAAATTAGGCACCAGAGTTGTAAAGGGGTAGTCAGCGATTTTCGGTTTAGCCGCAGATACTACAGAGATCAGGGTTGACTTGCCCGCATTTGGGTATCCAACTAAAGCCGCGTCAGCTATTAATTTCAACTCTAAATCTATCCAAAATCCGGGTCGTTTTTCACCCCTCTCCGCAAATCCAGGAGCCTGCCGGGTAGGTGTAGTAAAATGAGTATTTCCTCTGCCGCCCCGCCCACCTTCTGCCACTATCACTTTTTGCCCCGGATGGGTGAGATCGGCAATCAGTTCATTCGTTTCTCCATGATAGATTACTGTACCGAGAGGTACATTGATAACGAGATCCTCTCCATCTCTGCCGTACTGGTTCTTACTTTTGCCGTGCTCGCCATTGGGGGCTTTGTAATGCTTTTTGTAGCGAAAGTCAATCAGCGTGTTGAGGTTGGGGTCAGCCGCTATGATCACACTGCCGCCCCTACCGCCATCTCCTCCGGCCGGTCCTCCGGCCGGGACATACTTTTCTCTGCGAAATGCTACCATTCCATCGCCGCCGTCTCCGGCTTTAACATAGATCCGCGCTCGATCAATAAACACCTGCAACCCTCACTTTCCTACTACCATCATATCTTACCCTGAAAAATTAATCACTAGCCAACTGCCATATAAAAAACCCTCTTGCACCTAAGTACAAAAGGGTTTGATATTCCGATTAAGCTAATACTGCTTCCCTTTCACTCAAAACGCTAACCTGTTTGCTGTACTTACCATGGCGTTGGAAAGCAACATAACCATCAGCCTTAGCGAAGAGGGTATCATCCTTACCGATCCCAACATTAAGACCAGGTTTAACCTTGGTACCCCGCTGGCGCACTAAGATACTTCCGGCAGTAACGAATTGACCATCGAATCTTTTCACACCTAAGCGCTTAGCTGCCGAATCGCGTCCGTTTTTAGTACTACCTACACCCTTTTTAGATGCAAATAACTGCAGATTCATCCGCATTGTTCCACCTCCTCGATATCCAGGTACTGTTTTCCATACTCCTGGAGAATCGCTCTCAAACCAGCGTACATTACTCTTAAAATAACTTGGCTCTGCTGCCACAGTCTGTCATCTACCTGCACCGGGAGTCTGCACTGAAGCAGACCGTCCTTGATCTCGACGTCAACTTTTAGACCCAGCTCCTGCTGCAGTCCGATGACCGCTGTTTGGGTTAGTACCGAAATTGCTGCGCAGACAATGTCTTCGCCGCGATCAGCAAAGCCGGTATGGCCCTCAGCAGAAAACCCAATGATATCATTACCATTAAAAAACAACCGGATTTTCGTCATTAAGCCTCAATCTTTTCAACAACTAACTTTGTAAAAGGTTGGCGGTGGCCGGTCTTTTTACGGTAGTTTTTCTTGGCTTTGTACTTAAAGACAATGACTTTTTTGCCTTTACCCTGATCCGCAACTTTAGCAATGACTTTTGCATCAGCTACAGTCGGAGTACCTACCTTGACACCACCGTTTCCACCTACTAAAAGAACCCTATCTAAAACTACCTGTTCACCAACGGGAACATTGAGCTTTTCAACTAAGATAGTGTCACCTTCAGCAACGCGGTACTGTTTACCACCAGTTTCAACTACAGCGTACATTAGCTCTACACCTCCTTGTTCGGACTCGCCAGTTTCAGGCACACGCATGTGTTTTGAAAAGCCTGTTCTGAGCGGTTTTACAAAAGAGAAACCTACGCAGATCATTTTATCACTCGCACAGATACTTGTCAACGTTTACAGCTGATTTCCGCATGATCAAGTTCAAACTGCTCGCAGCCGCTGATTTTTATCTGCTTGCCGGTTTGCCTGCGCATCATCTGGAGGTTCTCCTTATTATGGCCAATCAGCAGACCTGCCACCGATGGATGGCAGACCACTTCGATAACTTTTACGTCTGGCTCCCGAGCCAGCGAATAAATATTCTGGGCGGTACTGATGGCAATTGTGTCGCGAGACCAGACTCTGCCGCTGCCGCCGCACTGAGAGCAGGGAGTTTCTAAA
Source organism: Bacillota bacterium (assembly GCA_012837335.1). Classification (NCBI taxonomy): domain Bacteria; kingdom Bacillati; phylum Bacillota; species Bacillota bacterium. The sequence continues at coordinate 13,479 of DURM01000035.1, read as the reverse complement.
ATATGGCTTAGGCGTGTTTTGACCTTTTTTCTCGTCATTTCCACTAAACCCAGCTGAGTGAAGCCCAAGACACGGCTTTTGGTCTTATCCTGAGCCAGTGCGTTCGTTAATGTTTCTAAAACCTGCTGGCGATCGGCCTCATTTTTCATATCGATAAAATCAATAATGATAATACCGCCAATATTGCGGAGCCGCAGCTGCTTGGCAATTTCCTGCGCTGCTTCTTTGTTGGTCCTGAGCACCGTTTCTGCTAAATTTTTGGTACCGGTATATTTGCCGGTATTAACATCGATGCTGACCAGCGCTTCCGTCTGATCAATAACCAAGTATCCGCCGCTGTTTAACCACACCTGCTTTTGAGTGGCTTTTTCTAAATCCCGAGTCAACCCCAGCTGATCAAAGAGAGCTACCTCACCCTGATACAGCTCAATCTCAGTTGTTGGAGATATCCGCAGTTTATCTCTAATATTGATAATCCGCTCATAAATCCAGGGCTGATCTACAATTATTTTCTCTGTATCACCGGTAACCACATCCCGCATGATTCGATATACCAGATCATGGTCATGGTAAAGCAGAGCTGGAGCTGAACGATGCCTGCTCTGCTCTAAAATATCTTCCCACAGCTCCAGAAGTTCGTCTCGGTCCAGAGCCAGTTCCTCATAGGAATGGCCGGCGGCGGCTGTGCGCAGAATGAGTCCATAACCCGGCAGTTTCAACTCTGCTCCAAGCTCACGCAGGCGGGCACGTTCTTCCGGATCGGTGACCTGACGAGAAACGCCGAGATTATCTTCAAAAGGCATCAGCACCAAGAAACGCCCGGGCAGAGAAACTCGGTTAACCACACGAGCGCCTTTGTTTCCCTCCGGTTCCTTAGTTACCTGGACGATTATCTCCTGCCCCTTTCTGATCAACTCATTGATGGGACGACCTTTTGCGCCCGCTTTGAGATCAGCGACATAGAGAAATCCATTGCGTTCCAGGCCCAAATCAACAAAAGCTGCTGCCATTCCCGGCAGAACATTCTCGATCCGGCCTTTGTAGATATTACCAATGGTGCGGCTGGTTTCATCCTTTTCCTGAAAGAACTCCGCCAATCTCCCGCCCTCGACAATACCTACCAATACATAGTTTAAAAAAGATGAAATAACAACCTTTCTGAGCATTTTATTCTTTACCCCTTTATAACGTCAAATGGCGTCAGCAGATCTCCCGACGCGGTTTTGACCAGCAGCGCTGTCCGGTGGATGAGCACATCACCAAGCGACAGTCCTAAAAACGGCAGTATATCCATGGGGCGCAGGTTGTTTTTTAGACCACTGGCGCACTGCAGATAAACTGTGTTTGATTCCGGATCATAAGTCAGCGCGTCAATCAAGTCTCTTATATCCTTTACCTGGGTTTTTCGTTTTCTCTCTACTGTTATTAACAGCTCCTTATGAGCCAGCACACCATTGATTTTTTCCTCTATTCCCTGTACCGATTCTCGAATCCTGACTTCATACTGCGCAGTATTAACAATTGACATCAAAGCCTCAGAGCGGTCCGGCACATTTACCGCATCAAGAATCCGAAAGCCCTGGGGCAATACCGAGTTTAAAGCAGCTGTCGCTTCACAGCCATCAACATCTGCACTCATTTTCAGATCAACATATTCACAGTTGCTGGTAACCCCAACCGGCAGCGCTGAAGCAAACGACATTTTAGGGATCGGATTAAATCCCTCCGAGTATTCAATAGGCAGCGCTGCTCTCCTCACCGAGCGCTCCATCAAGCGGAGCACATCCAAATGGGAAATAAATCTACCAGTTTCGCCAACACTAAAACGCAAACGAATGCTATCTGCCACTGCTGTCACCACCCTGCAGCCGATTCTCTACACCCAATTCTTGACAAACACTGCAGCCTGTGCAGTTTGTAAAACGGCAGTCATCGGTTGTAAGTGCCTGATATGCTTTCTGCCGCTCATGCCACAGGAAGCGGCGGCTGACCCCGCTGTCCAAATGCTCCCATGGAAAAACTTCATCTGCTCCTCTTTCCCGATAAGCGTAAAATTCGCTGTCAAGACCGAGCTCGGCCAAAGCCTGCATCCAAGCGTCATATTTAAAATGCTCGGTCCAGCCATCAAACTGGCAGCCCAAATCAACAGCTTTAGCCAAAACTTGTCCAAGTCGGCGGTCCCCGCGGGAGAAGACTGCTTCTAAAAAGCTTGTCTTCACATCATGAGCCTGGAATTTGATGCCCGGATGCCGCAGCTGCCTGCGCAGATAAGCCTGCTTCTCCAGGAGCACGTCCTGACTATTAAAGGCTTCCCACTGAAATGGAGTGCAGGGTTTCGGCACAAATGATGAAACGCTGACTGTGACAGTAGGCTTTTTGCTGCCTTTGGGAAGAGTCCTGCGGCCTATTTCCAGCACATTTTTGGCCAGCGCAGCGATCCCATCCAGGTCTTCATAGGTTTCAGTAGGGAGTCCAATCATAAAATATAGTTTGATCTGGAACCAGCCGGCGGAAAAGGCTCCTTCTACCGCTTCGTACAAATCCGATTCTTTAACGTTTTTGTTAATTACGTCGCGAAGTCTCTGCGTCCCTGCCTCCGGAGCAAAAGTCAATCCGGTTTTCTTAAATTTCTGGATTTCCTCCGCCAGCTTAACAGAGAACGAGTCAACCCTGAGCGATGGCAGAGCAACAGATACCCCTCGAGCTCCGCAGTCCTGGACTAAATCAGTCACCAGCTCCTGCACACAGCTGTAATCGCCGGTCGAAAGCGACGATAAAGATACCTGCTCATAACCGGTGCTGTCCAAGAGCAGCTCTGCCTGACGCTTGATTGTTTCAACGCTGCGTTCCCTGACCGGACGGTATACCATCCCCGCCTGGCAGAATCGACAGCCGCGAGTACAGCCCCGCATTACCTCCACGATCACGCGATCGTGCACTGTCTGCAGATAGGGCACCACAATTTTATCAGGAAACGGAACCTGATCTAAGTCGGCCACAATCCGCTTTTGAATTCTAGCGGGAATTTGATCATGCAGCCGACGGACAGATTTTACTTCTCCTGCGTCGGTGTACTCTACTTCATACAGACTGGGGACGTAAACTCCCGGGATTTGCGCAAGTTTCAGCAGTGTCTTAGAACGGGACCACTTTTCTGCTTTACTAATCTTAATTATATCCAACAGTTCATTGATTACTTCTTCCCCATCTCCCAAAGCAATGCAGTCAAAGAAATCTGCCAGCGGCTCCGGGTTATAAGCGCAGGGCCCTCCTGCAATAACCACAGGATCAGTTTCACTGCGCTCCTTCGTCCAACGGGGAATTCCGGCTAAGTCAAGCATCTTAATGATGTTTGAGTAGCTCAGCTCATACTGGAGCGTAAAGCCGACGATATCAAAACTAGCAAGGGGAGTGCCTGACTCCAGCGCAGTTAAAGGAAGATTTTCTTCCAGCATCCGCTCCTGCATATCTACCCATGGCATAAAAGCTCTTTCTGCCAGAGCATCCTCTCTTTCATTAATGATATGGTACAAAATCTTATAGCCGAGATTACCCATACCGATCTCATAGACATCGGGAAATGCCAGCGCCATTTTTACCGATACTTGATCCCAATCTTTGCGGCAGGCATTTAACTCACCACCAGTATAGCGAGCCGGCTTAGATACCTCCGGCAGAATCCGCAGTAACCTTTCGTCCACTAACTCCACCCTTTCATCTATTAAATCCATCTCTTATCCATCAAGTTTTAAATTTTATGTTTACCAATTTACTAAGTTTACCATGAATTCCTTCTTCAAGCAAGCTGTTGATCAGTTCAGTCTCTGTCACTACCCCGATCAATTCCGCGTTTGGACTGATAATCCAGACAATGTGAAAGCAGGATGGCGCCAAGTGGTCTATAACTTCTCCCACGACAGTGTCACTGCTAGCAACTAAATGTTTGGTCATCATCACACCATTCAGCCGCAGCTCTCTCTGTTTGTGGATCAGATAGCGCATAAACACATAAATAGAAGCTTGCTTCTCTTTACGAGCAGCTGTAAAAATAAAAAAGCCGATGACAATCAAAAGAGCGGAGTTAAGGCTTCGGTAATAATACAATCCGCCTAAGCCGCAAAAGACAAAAACCACCGCTGTGAGCTGCCCAATTAGGGCTGCTTTTTCCGTTGCTTTTTTCAACCCGAAGCCTCTCGCTAAATAGCTGCGCAGAATGCGTCCTCCATCAAGAGGCAGAGCCGGCAAAAGATTTAGCGCAGCCATACTGAGATTAGCCTTGGTCAGAAATTCAATCCACCCTTGATCACAAGGATAATAAGCATGCAGAATACCAATAATCCCGATCAGCACTAGATTGCTGATTGGACCGACAGCTGCAACAACAGCTTCTATCTCCGGATCGAGCTGCATCAGATCCTCCACGCGGGCAGTTCCGCCAAAAGGCAGCAGCTCTATCTCCTCTACCCTCAGACCATAGCACAATGCTGCCAGAACATGCGCTGTCTCATGCCAGAGAACCACCGCAAATAGAACCAGAGTAGGAATGAGCTTACCTACTGCTGCCGCAGCAGGAAGTAAAAGCAAAAAAAAGGGATTGACCGTGATTACAATCCCTAAAAAGCGGCCGATACGCATACACTCACCATCCCACTGCGGCTCTAGGCAGACTTTGAAACAGAGCTGCTATTTCAAAATCTGCAAATCGATGCTGCAGCTTTTCAAACGGTTTGGTGATAAACTGCATATCGAAATCGGTTGTTAAGACAAATTCGAGGTAGCGCGTCAGCTCCACACTGATGGGCAGGTTGATTTCGTACAGCAGACCAATCAGGATAAAGATAATAATCGCCGCATAAAAACTGTTGGGCAGGCGAACTGCCACTGCTCTCACCTCCCTCGGCTTTTAGTAAAGTATATTAGCCAAAGGAGTGTTTCATAACAAAAAACCTCTTCCTGACGGAAAAGGTTCTACACTTTGCGCTTTACACTTCGCACCGGAATATTTGCAACCAGCGCTACCGATTCATCGCTGCTGTCTAAATTCACTTCTAATGATTCTTCATCTATTTCCATATATTTGGATAGAACTGCGATCATATCTTCCTTTAAGGCTTCCAACAATCCCGGGGAGAGTATAGCTCGATCATGCACCAATACGAGACGCAACCGTTCCTTCGCTCGATCCTTACTACTTTCGGTAGTACCAAACAGCTTTGCTAACCATTCCAACACGGCTGACCCTCCTTAGCTTTTGCCTCCAATACCGATTAAGCGCATTAGTCGCTTTACCACATTTTCCTCTTCTAAGTTCAAAAATGGAACTGATGCGCCTTCGATTCTCCTAACTATATTGCGAAAAGCCTGACCTGACATGGACTTCTTATCCAGAACTGCCGGTTCACCTTTATTGGTCGACACAATTATGCTCTCATCATCAGGCACAATTCCCAGCAGCTTGATGGCTAAGATATCAATCATATCATCAGTTGTCATCATATCGCCTCGGCGGATCATATCCGGACGGATGCGGTTGACAATCAGCTGCGGTTCGTACAGTTTCCGCGCTTCCAACAGACCTATAATTCGATCTGCATCCCGCACAGCCGAAACCTCAGGAGTAGTTACAATGATTGCCATATCAGCTCCGGCTACAGCATTCTTAAATCCCTGTTCTATTCCGGCGGGGCAGTCCACCAGCACATAATCAAATTTCTGTTTTAATTCGGCAACTAATTTTTCCATCTGCTCTGGATTGACCGCATCCTTCTCGCGAGTTTGGGCAGCCGGCAGTAAAAATAAATTATCAAACCGCTTATCCTTAATCAGAGCTGTGCGAACGTCGCGGCAGTTTCCTTCAACCACGTCGATCAAATCATAAACAATGCGGTTTTCTAATCCCATCACAACATCCAGATTGCGGAGTCCAATATCCGCATCCAGCAAACACACTTTTCTGCCAATCTGGGCTAATCCTGTTCCAATATTTGCAGCAGTAGTTGTCTTACCTACTCCACCTTTACCACTTGTAATTACTATGGCTTTTCCCATTAGAGCACCTCCCCTAATTACCTTCAGCTCTCATACGCAGTAATTTGAATCATATTATCATAAACACGTGCTAGTTCCGGACCAAGCGGTTTAGGCAGCTTCTCATCAGGGGAACGAGAAATGTAATTAGCAATTCTCAGCTGGGTTGGCTCTAATCTGAACGCAAACACCGATGCGTTGACATTACCGGTACAGCCTGCGTGGGCTACACCGCGCAAACTGCCCAGCACCAAAATATCGCCGCTGCAGACTATTTCAGCTCCGGGATTAACATCACCTAAAACCACTACATTACCATCAAACCGCACTTTTTGTCCAGAACGAATCGTGCGGCGAAGCAGCAGAGTATCTTCTTGGCTTTCTTCCTCTTTACTGCTCTCAACGGCAGGAGCTGCCGTATCAGCTGCCTGTGGTTCTGTAATCACCATTCCAAATTCCTCTACCGTTTTTTCCAGTTGGCGTTTTTCTTCCGAATTCAGTTCTCGATCAGCGGCGGAAAGATGCACCGCTGCACCTGCAAAAAACTCTTGAGCTGAAGCGAGCCGCGTTCTCAGTTGTGTTAGAACTTCGCCAAAATCCATTCCACTGGGGATGGAAATCGATAATCCATGTTTAGTACCTTTAATAATGCAAGCTTCCTTGCTCATTATGGGTCTCTCCTCAAACTTTCATTACCATATTTTTACATTCGCCTTCACTCAGTTGATTCCTGCTTATTGAACCCAAAATAAGCGTCAAAGACCATGCGTGCAATCGGTGCCGCGCCGGACGCGCCGCCGGTTCCATGCTCAACAATAACTACCACAACCAGCTCTGGATCATCTGCTGGGGCAAAGGCTGCGAACAGGCCGTGCGCTTCCTGACCTGGAATTTCATAACTTCCGGTTTTCCCTGCTATGCTCAGCGGGAAATCCTCGAACACTCTCCGGGCAGTGCCCCGGGAATAAGTTATAACTGCCTCCATCCCCTCAATTACTGCTTCCCAAGTAGCTTTCGACGCATTAACCGTTTCCTTAACTATGGGAGAATGCTCGAAAATGGTTTCTCCGTTCGGGTCAATTATCCGCTTAACCAGTGTAGGATGGTAGATCACACCCCGGTTAGCAATAGCACTGTAAGCTACAGCCAGCTGCAGTGGAGTAACTGTCACGAAGCCCTGTCCAATCGAGATCTGTTCAGTATCCGTTGGGTACCAAGCTTGATCATAAATGGGATAGCTGGCAAACCGCTGCCGCTTCCACTCCCGATCCGGCACTAAGCCCGCCGCTTCCTGGGCGATCCCTACCACGTTGGTTGGGGATCCAAATCCAAAATTCCGGAGCCAGATTGACAGGCGGTCAATTCCAACTTGTTTGCCAAATTCAGCAAAATAGTGGTTGCTGGACATTGCTAAGGCTTCCTTAAGGGTAATCCTGCCAAAGGGGGCTCCACCCTGAGCTACAATCCAATCCCGCACCCCATACTCGCTGACCCCAGTAGCATTAAAAACTTGGTCAGCTGTGACAACCTTTTCTTCCAGCATCGCAACTGCAATAAAAGGTTTGAACACAGACCCAGGGCCATACTGCCCTTGGACAGCGCGATTAAACAGCGGCAGGTCCTTATTGCTGACCAGGCTGGCGTAGTAGCTGCTCCGCTCTCTGGCATCCAGCAAACGGGCTGGATCATATGTGGGTTCACTGACCATAGCCAGAATTTCACCGGTCTTGGGATTGAGCGCTACAACTGCCCCTTTAAATGGCGGATCGCCGGGGTTGCGGAGTGTGTCGGTATGAGCGATAAAAGCCTCCTGAGCCGTTGTCTGAAGGTCTTTATCAAGTGTAAGCACAATACTGCTTCCGGGAATTGGATCCACATAACTGACTGTCTGCATGGGGCGGCTTAAAGCATTTACCTCGACTGTAACTGAACCGGACTCACCCCTAAGCTCCTGCTCATAAAGGGCTTCCAATCCGGTTTTGCCAACTAAATCCGAACTGCCGTATCCGGGTCCGTACTGCTTCAATTCTTCTTCGCTGATAATGCCTAAGTAACCGATTAAATGGCTGGCAAAATAGGGATAGCGATAATCACGCACCCATTCCTCTTCAATAAAAACTCCGGGCAGCCGCATGCGATTTTCTTCGATCGCCACTACGGTGCTTAAATCCACATCGCGCATTATTCTCACCGGCTCATAAAGGTTGCGCCTGCCTTTGGCGATGGCTTCTTCCAGCTCTTCGCTGGTTAGATCGAGGATTTCGCTTAAATACTCCAGCACACCTTCAGCATTTTGCGGGATACCACCGGGGACTAGGGCGACAGTAAATGCAGGCCGGCTGCGGACAATTTCACTGCCGTTGCGATCGTAAATAACGCCTCTTGTGGGCATTACGCGGATGCGGCGCATACGGTTGCCCTCGGCCAAACTGGCATAGTGATCCCCCTTGCGAATCTGGAGTTCCCATAAACGCCCGCCGATAATTAGAAGAATTATGATGACAACAGCCCAAAATGACCGCAGGCGTTGTTCCAGTTTCTTATCATCTAGGTTTTTAATCTCACCCCGCACGTCTAAAGACCTCATCCCAATAAATAATCTTTTTGTTGAAATAGTATAAACGCACATACAGCAGCAGACTGAGCACACCATTATAAAGCACTAGCGGCAGCAGGATCTGCTCTATTAAAAGTCTCAGTGGAACAGCAACACCAAAAACTGCCATTCCCAACGCATAAAAGAGCTGATCAGCGGCCGTGGCAGCGATAACGCTTAAAAGGGGAATAACATAGTTTTCTTTAAAAAAACGCAGTGCCAATAGACCGACCACTGTGCCTACAATCATTTTAGTCAGGGCATTAAGACCAATCAGCTCACCAACCAAAAGATCTAAGCCAAGTCCGGCAGCAAAGCCGAATTTGGCTCCAAAACTTGGACCGTTAATCAAACTAAATAAGACAACCAATACCAAAATCAGATCTGGTACCACCACAAACAGTGACCACGAGGTAAAAATGGTTGTCTGAATCACTAAGGCTAAAATAACAATCAAACTATAAATCACCACAGCCATATTCTGCACCTACTCAGCATCACTTGAAAGCACAAACACATATTCCAGTCGGCTGAAATCCACAAAAGGCCGAACATAAGCTGTAAAGGACAGCTGATACCGGCTGGGAATAATCTCCACCACTTCACCAATCGGCATGCCTTTTGGGAAGTATTGGGACAGTCCGGATGTTACCAGAATATCCCCCTGTTCCAGCTCAACATCCTTGGATAAAGGCTTAGCCAACAGCATGCCTGAATAATCGGGATCTCCTTCGATTAGAACCAGATCACCCGTATCCTGAACCATACCGCCGATGGCACTGCGGGGATCGGTAGCTAAAATAACCGCAGCCGTAGTGGCGGTGACACTCTGAACAGTCCCAACCACACCGTTGCCGGACATAACAGGCATTCCTTGGGTAACCTCGTGGTTGCGTCCTCGATTAATCGTAATTGAACTAAACAAGTTAGTCGGTGACCGACCGATTACTTCGCAGATCTGCATTTGATATGCTTCCTGCTTTTTAAACTCCAGCGCTTCCCGCAGCCACTCGTTTTCCCGCTTGTATTCTGCCATTTGATACAACTGCTGCTCGAGCTCCAATACCTGGGCCTTGAGCGCGGCGTTTTCCTCCTGGAGACTGCCAATTTGACCGATCGATGTCAGCAATGAATTAACCGAGCGTGAAATCCGCATGAACAGCTTTTGAATCGGCGCGAGAACATCACGCACAGCCTGCTCAAAGACCGTAACCTGTGAACGGGAACTGGAGGTGAAGTGGATGCTCCCGGCAATGATAATGACCACTAATAGGATTACAATCAGCTTAGTGCGGTTGAACCATTGGGACACTCCACCTCACCCCTTACTCTAATTGATCTCATCATTTACCGTTTCGGTCCCACCATTATCCGCTGCAGCAGATCATAATGCTCTAAAGCTAAACCAGTACCCATGACAACTGCTGTCAGAGGTTCTTCGTTAACATGAACCGGTATGCCAGTTTCATTCATGATCAGCTGATCCAATCCTGAAAGCAGCGCTCCACCGCCTGCCATCATGATTCCGCGGTCCATAATATCAGCTGCCAGTTCGGGAGGTGTCTGTTCTAGCGTGACCTTGACACCTTCTACTATTGAAGCAACTGGCTCAGCCAAAGCATCGCGAATTTCTTCCGAGGTAATGGTTACGGTTTTGGGCAGACCTGTAACTAAATCCCTTCCGCGAACCTCAATAGATTTTTCTTCTTCTTGGGGACAAGCTGAACCAATTGTCTTTTTGATTGTTTCGGCTGTCCGCTCACCGATTAACAGATTATAATGGCGGCGGATATGCTGAATAATTGAATCATCCATTTCGTCACCGCCGATCCTGATGGAACGGTGGGCCACAATTCCCCCAAGGGAGATCACAGCCACTTCGGTGGTGCCTCCACCGATATCGACAATCATATTGCCTGTAGGTTCCTGCACCGGCAGACCGACACCGATGGCGGCAGCCATGGGTTCCTCAATGACGCGGGCGTCTTTGGCTCCTGCCGAAATAGCAGCATCGATGACCGCCCGTTTTTCTACTTCGGTAACACCGGACGGAACCGAAATAATTACGCGCGGACGCACCCAACCCATCCTCCGATTGGCTTTAATCAAGAAATCTCTCAGCATCCGCTCTGTTGTATCGAAATCGGCGATGACCCCATCCCGCAGGGGTCTGATCGCAATTATATTACCAGGCGTGCGGCCCACCATTTCTTTAGCCTTATTGCCCACGGCCAGTATTTCTTTGGTTTCTTGATCGCGTGCCACAACCGACGGTTCATTGATGACAATGCCCCGACCGCGTACATATACCAGTGTATTTGCTGTTCCTAAATCGATTCCTATATCCTTTCCCAAGCGACCAAACATGTTTAAATCCCCTTTCGGCTTGTCCCTATTGTACTTAGATTAATCCTTGTTCGCGAAAACTAACATAGCGTTTGTCTCCGACAATTATATGATCCAGGACTGAAATTCCTAATAATCTTCCTGCTTCACACAATCTGTGTGTAACCCTGATGTCGTCCTCACTGGGCGTTGGATCACCACTGGGGTGATTGTGCACTAGAATAATAGCAGCACTGCTCCTTTTAATAACGTCTTTAAACAGCTCACGCGGATGCACAAGCGATGCGTTGAGGTGCCCGATCGAGACTACCTTTTTTGCAATCACGGCATGTTTAGTGTTCAGCATTATGATTACAAAATGCTCCCGATCCAGCAGACTCATTTCATCCATAACGATATCCGCCGCATCCTGGGGACTGCAGATTACTTCCCGCACTTCTAAGCTGCTGTTGCTCAAACGCTTAGCAAGCTCAAATGCAGCTAAAATGCGGGCAGCTTTTGCCGGTCCAATCCCTTTAATAGCTGACATTTCTTCGAAAGTAGCGCACGCAAGCTCTTTTAAAGAGCCAAAATGTGAGATAAGTTGATCTGCTAACGAAAATACCGATTGGTTTTTGGTACCTGTCTGAAGCAGAATAGCCAACAGTTCTCGGTTGGACAGGTATTCGGAGCCATACTGCAGTAACCTTTCCCGGGGACGCTCATGCTCAGGTAGATCTTTGATTAAAATACGGTACGTCACAATCTTCCTCCCTGTTCTCCTCCCTCTTGGGTGAAAACGTCAATCCCAAACTCGCGGAGTTCAAGCAGAAGACGGGGAATAGGCATTCCCACGACATTATAATAGCACCCCGATATACTTTCGACAAAGGCACCGCCAATTCCTTGAATGGCATATGAACCTGCTTTATCAAATGGTTCGCCCGAATTGATATAAGTACGGATTTCGTAATCCTCTAGATGGCGAAAGTAAACATCTGTAGATACATAGATAGTTCGCTGTTTGACAGCCGATAAGAGGGCTACTCCGGTAATTACCCGATGTTTCTTTCCAGATAGTAAGCGCAGCATCCTGACAGCATCATCCCGATCACTAGGCTTTCCTAAAATTTCCTGTCCGATTACAACAATGGTATCAGCCCCGATGATCAAACTACCGGGAAACAGCTCATAGACCGCTTGAGCTTTTGCCAAAGCATTGCCAAGTGCTGTCTGCTCCGGGGTCTCGGCACCCATCTCTGGGACATCTGCAGCGTGAATTCGAAACTCAAGGCCAAACTGCTGCAGCAGCTGAATTCTTCGGGGTGATTTTGAGGCTAAGATGAGCTCCATGTGTTCACAACCTTTTCAACGATAGTATCTGCTGTAAATATTTAAAAAAAGAGGGAACCAGGTCCCTCTTCTTAAGCAAACATATCCGGAATACTTAAGTATCTCTCACCGGTATCAGGTAAAACTACCACCACTTTTTTACCGGCTCCAAGTTCCTGCGCGATCTGCAGCCCTGCATGAAGTGCTGCTCCAGACGATATTCCCGCGAGAATACCCTCCTTTTTGGCCAGCTGTCCTGCTGCTGCAAATGCATCCTCATTTTTAACTAAGATGATTTGATCATATATTTCCGTATTTAAAACTTTAGGCACAAATCCAGCACCTATGCCTTGAATGCGGTGCGGCCCAGAGCTTCCGCCTGATAATACCGGCGAACCTTCCGGTTCCACTGCCACTATCTTTACATGTGGGAGCTTTGCTTTTACAACCTCACCGACACCGGTTATGGTTCCACCTGTTCCGATACCGGATACAAACGCATCTAAATTACCACCTGTCTGCTCTAAAATTTCTCGGGCTGTAGTTTCCCGATGAATTTTTGGATTGGCCAGATTCTCAAACTGCTGCGGGATAATAGCACCTGGATTATCAGCCGCAATTTCTTCAGCTTTCCGGATGGCGCCTTTCATCCCTTCGCTGCCTGGTGTCAGCACCAACTCAGCTCCGTATGCTTTAAGCAGTTTACGGCGTTCTTCAGACATTGTTTCGGGCATACATAAGATCAAACGATAACCAAGGGCGGCACAGACCATAGCCAGTCCGATACCTGTATTCCCGCTGGTCGGTTCTACTATTAAACCGCCGGGCTGAAGTTTACCTTCCTGCTCAGCTGCTCTAATCATGCTCAGGGCAATTCTGTCCTTAACACTGCCGGCAGGATTGAATGATTCCAGTTTGACCCAGACTTCAGCCGAATCCTCCGGGACAATGCGGTTGAGTTTGACTAGTGGCGTCTGCCCAACTAAATCTAAGATACTGTTAACAGATCTCATTTGCTCCCCTCCTTATGAGGTTATTTTATGATTTAGTAACCTCAATTGTCAAGTTCTTCTATAATGTCGAGTTTTGTGGGGAACAGATGTAATACCAAACTCATCTGCAATTTCTAGAGTGGGGGTTTTTCGAAGCAAACGAGTGCGGGATTTCTCCCACCAGCCGTAGGTTTCAGGTTCATAGTC
>DURM01000034.1 GCA_012837335.1 Bacillota bacterium | reverse complement strand
CCAAATTATTACTGCGGTTGTAGATAGCGAAAGATATAACGAATCAGCAAAGTATGTGTTTGCCGATGCACCTGACTCGTGGTTATGTGCCCATGCTTTAGCGAATGGTTATGTAGTTGTTACTGAGGAATCATATGATCCAAATATCAAGAAAAAAGTGAAGATACCTAATGTATGTCGCCAATTTGGTATTAGGTACATCGATTTATTTAGATTTATAAGAGAGATAGGTATTAGTTTTAGATGATAAACTAGGAGCTAGGCTTCGGCCTAGCTCTTGATTTAATACCATCCGCTTAATTTCATAGCGTCGGCTACTTTTTTAATTGAGATCATATACGCTGTGGTGCGGAGATCAACCTGGTGTTCTTCCTTAAGCTCCCAGATCTCGTTAAAGGCTTTAGTCATCATGGTTTCCTGCTTATTCTGCACTTCTTCCAGCGTCCAGGTATCGCCAGTAAGGTTCTGCACCCACTCAAAGTAGGAAACAGTTACGCCGCCGGCGTTAGCCAGGATATCAGGTACAACCAGAACTCCCCTATCTTTCAAAATCTGATCTGCTTCGGTGGTGGTCGGTCCATTAGCACCTTCGCAGACTATTTTTGCCTTAATGTCTGCGGCGTTTGCTTGGGTGATGACGTTTTCTAATGCGCAGGGAAGCAGAATGTCCACATCCCAAGTGATAATGTCTTCCCGCGGGAACTCTTGTTCAGCCCCGGGGAAACCTTTAATCACTTTGTGGGTTTGGACGTACTCACTTAAGGCATCAATATCAAAGCCGCTGCTGTTGTAGAGGCCGGTGGTGTGATCGGCAACGGCTACGACTTTAGCGCCCATTTCTGCTATGTACTTGGCGGTGTAAGAGCCCACATTGCCAAAACCCTGAAGGGCCACTTTGGCAGTGGTGATGTCTATCCCCAGTTTTTCAGCCGCAAGTTTAGCAATCAGGGCAACTCCGTATCCGGTAGCTTCAGTTCTACCGAGAGAGCCGTGGAAAGATACCGGCTTTCCGGTAAATGATCCTGGAGCAAACTGGCCGGTAATCTTCTGGTATTCATCAACCATCCAAACCATAACCTGTCCGTTGGTTCCCACATCAGGAGCAGGAATATCCACTTTTTCTCCAAGGATTGGAGCTACTGCTCTTACGTAGCCTCTTGCCAATCTTTCCAGCTCACCTTCGGAGAGGGTGAATGGATCGACTGTTACGCCGCCTTTGCCGCCGCCGTATGGCACACCCATAACGCCGCATTTAAATGTCATCCACATGGATAAAGCCTTTACTTCGTCGAGAGTTACTCCCTGGTGGAAACGGATTCCGCCTTTGAACGGCCCCACAGCGTTGTTGTGCTGAGCGCGGTAGCCGATAAAGGTTTTCACAGTCCCGTCATCCATGGCTACCGGGATCGCAGCTTCCACTGTCCGCATCGGCTGCTTTAGAATCTCATAAACTTCCGGTTCCAAACCGAGAAGATCGCAGGCCGCCTTAATCTGTTTTTGGGCATTTTGAAAAGGATTCATGGCATCTGACATAGTTAGCCCTCCATTTTTCGGATTGATCCAGTCTTAAATTAAGATTATTCACCATTATAACACAGATAAGTAGCGGGATCCATAAAAAAATGGTTAAAAGAGCCAGACCTGTGCCTAGCTCTTATCATTCCCCTTCTTTCTAGCATAAAACTCTTGATGCAGCTTCCGCACTTCCTCGGATAGCTCAGGAACAGGTCCGTCTACAACCGTGTCCCGGATCACATCCTGGATCGGCAGATTTTTTACTCGTGATGGAGGAATTCCCAATTCACCCAACCACTGCACCAGCTGTTTGGAAGAACTTGCGTAGACGATTCTGCCTAGGCCAACCCAGCCATGGGCAGCCGCACACATGGGGCAGTGCTCACCAGATGTGTAAACGGTGGCTTTGGCCCGTTCCTCTAGGGTCATGTTCTGGGCAGCCCATCGAGCGAGATTAAACTCAGGATGTTGAGTGTGGTCCCCGCCGGCAACTTGGTTGTGGTCTTCTCTTAAAACTTTTCCATCACCGGAGACAAGCACCGATCCAAAAGGTTCATCACCTTTTTCCAATGCAGTTCTGGCTAACTCCACACAGCGCTTAAGATGCTTTAAATCGGTCTCGGTAATCATCAGTGAATCCCTCCCTGCTTTCTTCTTTACATCGATTCTATTTGATTAAGAAGAAAAGTCAAGGTGTGTGTTCCGGGAGTAAGATGCTGCAGTGCGGCAAATGATACGGGAGAAGCTGATTACCCAGCCGAGCAAAGGCTGGGTTTTCTCTGTTGACACGGATCGGAAAATAGTTTAGCATTAAAGTATTCGATAGTTTAGTGCTAAAGTATTGGGGGCGAAATAGTGCGGGAAGCAGACGCTGCTCTCCATTTGCGGCAGACCTACCAGAGATTAGCGAGAATAATGCGGGCTAAAGTGGATGAATACGGCTTATCTTTTCGCCTACTGCATATCGTAATGCTGATTGCGGATAATCCTAATGTAAATCAGAAAGAGCTGTCCGAGCGGATGCGCTTGACTCAGGGCGCGATCAGCGGATCAATTAAGCGCCTGATTAAGCTGGGGCTGGTTGAGCAGATACCGCTGGAGCAGGATCTGAGGCATAACCGCTTGGTAGTGACGGAGCGGGCCAAAGCGGTTATTGCTGATTATGAACAGCATATTCTCAGCCGGTATAAAGACCTCTTTCAAGGCTTTACCCAAACTGAACTGAAGCAGTTTAACCAATCACTGCAGAAAATCAATGCTAACTTAGATGAAATCGAAAAGAGTGACTTGAAAATAAAGTAGATAGGGGCGGTTCTTTGAAGAAGTTACTACCTTATTTGAAAAAATATCGCGCATATGCTTTCTTAAGTCCGGTTCTGATGATCTTAGAGGTACTAACCGATGTATCGGTGCCTTACTTGATGTCAAGGATTGTGGACGTGGGTATTGCCACCCAAGACATTAACTATGTTGTTAAAGTAGGAATCACCATGATTGCGGTAGCACTGGTGGGCATGGTATTTGGCATCTTAAGTGCCCACTTTGGGGCGCGGGCAGGATACGGCTTTGCCTCTGAGATCAGGCTGGCAACGTATGAAAAGATCCAGGGTTTTTCTTTTGCTAACCTCGATCAGTTTACTGTTTCCTCATTGATTACGAGGTTAACTAATGACTGCAACACCCTCGGGCAGGTTATGATGATGAGTTTACGAATGGGTGTCAGGGCTCCATTTATGATGATTTTCGCCCTCTTGATGGCAGTCCGGATCAACTCATCATTAACTCTGGTTTTTGCAGTGTCGATTCCGGTTATGGTTGCGATTGCGGCCTTTGTAATTACCAAGGCCAGACCGCTGTTTATGGAAATGCAGACCCGGGTTGACCGGCTCAACGCTGTGATTAAAGAAAACCTAGCTGGTGTCGGTGTCGTCAAATCCTTTAACCGCCAAGAGCATGAAGAAAAAAGGTTTAAGGAGCGCAATGACGGCCTCAGGGATACTGCCTTGAAGGCAATTTCTATTGTTATTTTTGTGATGCCGCTTTTAAATCTAATTATTTACGGTACGATTATCGCGGTGCTCTGGTTTGGGGGCAAGCAGGTTACATCGGGAACCATGGGCCAGGGTGAGCTGATTTCGTTTATTACTTACATCACGCAGATTATGATGGCCTTAATGATGGTATCCATGTTTTTCATGCAGCTGCTAAGGGGAGCAGCCTCGAAGGAAAGAATCCTGGCTGTGTGGGAAACAGAGTCGGAAATCGCGAATCCGGCTGATCCGGTTCGTAAAATCAAGGACGGCTCAGTGGAGTTTAAAGATGTCTGCTTCGTTTACCCGGGCGGCAGTGAAAGAGTGCTGCGGGATATTAATCTTAGGATTGAGTCGGGTGAGATTATCGGGATTATCGGTTCTACCGGCTCCTCCAAAACAACTCTCGTGCAGCTGATTCCCCGCCTGTACGATGTAACTAAAGGTAAGGTGTTGGTGGGCGGAGTTGATGTGCGGGATTACGATCTGAAATTCCTGCGGGATCAAGTAGCCTTTGTGCTCCAGAAAAACACCCTGTTTACTGGCACGATCCGGGATAATATGAAGTGGGGCAACGAAGACGCGACTGATCTGGAGATTATTACCGCTTTAAAGCAGGCTCAAGCTTGGGAGTTTGTCTCCAAGTATGAAGACGGCCTGGATCACTGGGTTGAGCAGGGCGGAGCTAACTTCTCCGGGGGTCAGAAACAGAGATTGACCATCGCCCGGGCACTAGTCAAGAAGCCGAAGATTATGATTCTCGATGACTCAACCTCAGCGGTGGATATGGCTACTGATGCTAAGATTCAGCGCACCTTCCGCGAGGAGTTAAAAGACATTACTACAATTATCATTGGCCAGCGCATCTCCTCGATCCAGTACGCGGATCGGATTATTGTGATGCATGAAGGCCAGATCGAGTCCGTGGGCGATCATGATACGCTCCTCAAAATTTCACCGATTTACAGAGATATCTATGAGTCGCAGCAGAAGGGGGTGGCCAGCTGATGAAACCACATGGAAAAACGAAGCAGCTGCGCCCGCAGAACATGCGCAAGACTGTCGTCAGGATGTTCAGCTACTTTAAGTACCATAAGCTCTTATTTGTAATCGGAATGCTGTCCATTACCATCAGCTCTGTGGGGCGGATTGCAGCTAACAGTATGCTCAGTCCGATTATCGATTCGCTGGTTGTTGAGCAGAGTCAAGCGCTGTTTATTAAGAATCTAATCATCATGGCAGTGATCATCATCGCAGTATCCGCTGCGGAATATTTGGGCAACTTATCCATGGCCCGGTTGGCGCAGCAGACCATCCACCGGATTAGAACCGAGATGTTTGCCCATGTCCAGCGGCTGTCCATGTCGTTTTTTGACAGCCACAGCCATGGCGAGCTGATGTCCACCTTCACCAATGACGTGGATATGCTCAACCAGGCGCTGGAGCAGAATGTTTCCCAGATTCTCATCTCAGCGGTTACGTTTATCGGTACATTTATCATGATGCTGGTAATCAGTCCGGCGCTGACAGTGATTGTGGTGCTGATGCTGGGAGTTATGCTGGCCGCCACCCGCTATGTGGGCAGCCGCTCAGCGCGGTACTTCCGGGCGCAGCAGGCGGGGCTGGCAGATATGAACGGCTATATCGAGGAAATGATGAGCGGTCAGAAGGTAGTTCAGGTTTTCAACTATGAAGACCGGGCTATTTCCACCTTCCGCGATAAAAACGAAACACTGCGCCAGTCCAGCACTAACGCCTCAACCTATGGAGTTATGCTGATGCCGATTATGGGAAGCCTTTCATTTGTGTTATACGGGCTGGCTTCCATGGGTGGAGCGTATTTGGCGATCCTCGGCATTATTACGGTTGGAAATATCGCGGCGTTTCTCCAGTTTACCCGCACTATTTCCCGCCCGATTACCCAAGTTTCCAACCAGCTGAATATGCTGTTTGCGGCAATTGCGGGCGCAGAGCGGATCTTTACTGTTCTGGACCAGGAGCCGGAGGAAGATGCAGGCGAAGTCAGACTGGTTCCCGACTGCTCCGGCCGGGGCGGACTGTGCTGGGCAGTGCCTACAGAGGATGGGATTGTTTATCAGCCGCTGCGGGGCCACATTAAGTTTGAAGATGTGGACTTTGGCTACGTTCCGGGCCAAAAGGTGCTGAAAAACATCAATCTTTGGGCAAAACCCGGACAGAAGATTGCCTTTGTCGGCTCAACCGGAGCGGGTAAAACAACGATTACGAATTTAATCAACCGCTTTTATGAAATAGAAAAAGGGAAGATTCTTTTTGATGGAATTGATATCCGCCGCATCAACAAGCATGACCTGCGCAGTACGATGAGTATTGTGCTTCAAGATGTGCACCTCTTTGAAGGCACAGTAGCCGATAACATCCGCTACGGCCGGTTAGACGCAACGGATGAGGAAGTAGTGGAGGCGGCAAAGCTTGCCAACGCCCATTACTTTATTAAGAACCTTCCTCAAGGTTATGATACGCTGCTGACTGGAGATGCGGAAAATCTCTCCCAGGGAGAGCGGCAGCTTTTATCCATTGCTCGGGCAGCCGTTGCCAACCCCACAGTATTAATCCTGGATGAAGCCACCTCATCGGTGGATACCCGGACAGAGCGCCTGATCGGCGAAGGTATGGATAAACTGATGGAAGGCAGAACCACCTTTGTGATTGCCCACCGACTGTCCACAGTGCGGGACGCAGACGCGATTATGGTAATCGAAAATGGTGAGATTATCGAGCGGGGCAGTCACGAGGATTTAATGGAACAGAAAGGACGCTACTACGCCTTAAATGCGGGGATAATCGAGCTGGAGTAGGAAGTAGGAAAATCACTAAATCAATCAAACCACTTGCTCTTGATACCTATGGATCAGGAGCAAGTGGTTTTTTTAACAAGGTATTTACTTAATATCTGTTGAATTTAGATTATGAACTTAACAATGGAGGAGCTAGAGGGTATGGCGTACGATCTGTATCAAGTGCTGGAGCTTACACAGGATGCGACAGAAAAAGAGATTAAAGCTGCGTTCTTTAGACTTGTAAGAAAGTACACGCCCGAGGATCACCCGGAGAAATTCAAGGAGATTAGAAAAGCATACGAGACCCTGCGGGATCCCAAAGCCCGGGCGAATTACGATGCCATGGAGCAGAGCGGCGAAGCTATCGAGCAGCTGGTAGTAGAGGCGCGGGAGCATGAAGAAAAGAAGAACTGGGAGGAAGCGGTCCGATGCTATAAAAGAATAGTGGCTTTAGCTCCCGGATTAGATTGGGCTTGGAATGCCCTGGGACTCTGCTATTCCTATCAGGAAGATTACCCAAATGCCAATAAAATCTTTACCAGGCTCACCGCGAGAGCCGGTGATGTGGCAGTCTACTGGTACAATTACGGCTGGATCAATATGGATCTATTTAATAAATCCGAGCATTCAGGGTACCTGAGCTTGGCTCGAAAAATGTTTGAGAAGGCCCATGAATTAGAGCCATTTAACTCCACTTATCCGCTGGATATTGCCCGCACTTATCTTGACAGCAAGGATTACAGCCAAGCCCTGACCTACGTCAATAAGGCGATTGCTATCAATCAGGAAACCAATTTTCAGGATATGGATGCTTATCTTGTTAAAAGCATGATTTATATCGGTCAGGGGCAGCCGGAGCGGGTTGTCAGCATTGCCGATGAGGTTTTAGCGGCGCCTGGCGGAGACTTGGAATTTTATAAATACGCAGCGTATCGGCTGGCGGCATACGGCTATGAGTTCTATAAGAGCCGTCGTTATG
>DURM01000033.1 GCA_012837335.1 Bacillota bacterium | reverse complement strand
CAGCCGAGACCGCACTGGAGACAGGTTGTTTCAACAATCCGATCATTTTCCCAAGGTCCCCGCTCAACCCAGGGATAGTTAAGGGTTATGGCACCTGTGGGGCAGACTGTTGTGCACAATCCGCAGGAGGCGCACACTTCTATCAGCGGCAGTTCCAGCGATGGTTCCACCGTAGTCTCATAACCCCGGTCCACAAAACCTAAGACGCTGTAACCAGCTAGATCACGGCAGGCCGATACGCATCTGCCGCAGAGGATGCATTTATTCTGATCAAGATGGATATGGGGATGGGATTGATCCAGTTCGTAGCGCTTCGGAGTCTGAGCAAACTGGTTATGGTCAATTTGAAAGCGATCCGCAAGCAGTCTCAGCTCGCAGTCTGCCACATCCAAGCATCCGCAGGACAAGCACCGCTTAGCTTCTTCCCGAGCTTGTTCCAGCGTATAGCCCAAACAGTATTCAGCAAAATTGCTGATCCGCTCAGCAGCAGAAAGATGCTCAGGCGCATGCCGGGGAAGTTTCGGCTTGGAAGCAAACTCTTCTGGATCCAAATCCTCCAGCTCACCACGGGACACGGCAAACTTAACTTCCTGATCAAGCGGTTTTCCGGTCAGGTAAGCATCGATTTTAAGCGCAGTCATTCGGGCAGCTCCAATTGCTTCTACAACCGTGGCAGCTCCGGTAACGCAGTCTCCAGCGGCAAAAATACCCTGTGCCGGTTCTTCTGTGAAGGTTCCCCACTTAGTTTTTTCCACATCAAGTTGAGCAGCAAGTTCTTGATCAACTTTTTGGCCTAAAGCCAGAATAACCGTATCGATGGGCAGCACATAATCACTGTCGGGAACTTCAACTGGACATCTCCGACCAGAGGCATCAGCGGGACCAAGCTCCATCTTGACAAGCTCCAGAGCTTCCACTTTTCCCTCTCCAATAAATCCTGTCGGATTGGTCAAAAACAGAAAGCGAACTCCCTCTTCCAGGGCCTCTTCAACTTCAATGGGCTCGGCGGGCATTTCTTCTCGTGAGCGCCGATAAATTACAGTGACTTCTTTCGCGCCCAGCCTTACCGCAGTGCGGGCAGCGTCCATGGCGGTATTGCCGCCCCCAACCACTGCTACCCTTCGGCCCAAGGGTACGGGCTTGCCCAAAGTTACATCCCGCAGGAATTCTATCCCACTGTAAATTCCGGGCAGATCCTGGTTTTCATAGCCGGGAAGGGTCGCTTCCTGGCAGCCGATGCCTAAGAAGACCGCATCATAATCTTGTTTAAGCTGATCGAGGGTAAAATCTCGCCCCAATTCTTTGCCGATAATGACTTCTTTGCACAAGCTGGTGATGACACTGATCTCCCGATCCAGCAAGTCCTGGGGCAGGCGGTAATCTGGAATGCCGTAGCGGAGCATGCCGCCAAGTTTTGGTCCCGCATCGATCAGCGTTACCTGATGGCCTGCTAAAGCCAGGTAGTAGGCTGCAGTCAAGCCGGCAGGACCACCGCCCACTACAGCTACCGTATATCCGGTATCGGGGGCAGCTTCCGGACCCTGGTCACCGAGCTGTTCGAGCCAGGCATCACCGGCAGTCCGCTTCAAACCGCAGATATCCACTGGTTCGTCCACTAGATTGCGGCGGCAGGCATCTTCGCAGAAGCGGGGACAAACCCGGCCGCACACCGATGGCAGGGGCATCCGCTCGCGAATCAACTGAGCTGCGCTGATAAAATCGTTGTTGTTAAGATGAGCAATAAAGCCTTGAATATCAACTCCGGCGGGGCAGGCGATCTGGCACGGCGCTAGACAGTCGCCGCAGTGCTCTGCCATAATCAATTCCAGAGCAATTTTTTGGAGTTCCCGAACAGACTCGCTGTCGGTAACAATCTCCATTCCCTCTCGTACAGTCAGGGAGCAGGATGGAATTAAGCGACCGTCTGCCTCCACAAAGCAGAGGCGGCAGGCTCCGAATGGCTCAACCCGTGGATCATAGCACAGATGGGGAATGTCAACGCCTAAGGCAAGCGCTGCTTTGAGCAGATTTTCTCCCGCGGAAACCTGATATGTTCTGCCGTCAATTGTGATCTGCACTTTACCCATTACTGTGCCACCTCCAGACTTGCCGCACCGGCTTTTGGCGTGCTCTCGACGCTGATAGCATCAAACTTGCATGTGCTTACACACAATCCGCAGCGGATGCATTTCTCAATATCAATGGTATAAGGCTCTTTAATCTTACCTGTAATCGCTTCTGCTGGACAGACCCGCGCGCACAGACTGCAGCCGCGGCAGAGGTCTGCCTCAATCCGGTAAACAATTAATGCCTTGCACTGCTTAGCCGGACAGTACTGCTCGGCAATGTGGGCTTCATATTCATCTGCGAAATACTTGAGGGTAGTCAACACAGGATTGGGAACAGTCTGGCCCAAGCCGCACATTGAACCCTGCTTAATTGCCTCGCCAAGTCTGCGAATCAAATCAAGGTCGCTGGGTGTTCCTTGGCCCTGGGTGATTCTTTCCAGGATATCCAGCATCTTTTCTGAACCGATCCTGCAGAAGGTGCATTTGCCGCAGGATTCACCCCGGGCAAAGGTAAGAAAATATTTGGCCACATCAACCATACAGGTATCTTCATCCATTACCAACAGGCCTCCAGAGCCCATTATCGCTCCGATTTCTGCTAAACTCTCATAATCAACGGGAATATCACCCAGGTCAGCCGGAATGCAGCCGCCGGACGGACCGCCGGTCTGAATTGCTTTAAAGGGCTTACCGGTGGATATTCCACCCCCGATATCATAAATCAGTTCATTAATTGTCATTCCCATGGGAATTTCCACAAGACCCCCACGGTTGATTTTCCCAGCTAGGGCAAACACTTTAGTTCCCCGACTCTTTTCTGTGCCGTATCTGCTGTAGACTGCTGCCCCCTCCTCAAGGATGCGGGGAATATTGGCCAGTGTTTCCACATTATTAATAGAAGTCGGAACATTAAACAGACCTTTTTCACTGGGATACGGAGGGCGAAAGCGGGGCATACCCCTCTGCCCTTCGATGGACATGATGAGAGCGGTTTCCTCGCCGCAGACAAATGCTCCAGCACCTTCCCGGATCTCGATGCTGAAGTTGAAACCGCTGCCTAGAATATCAGTGCCTAAAAAGTGATGTTCTGCAGCCTGCTTGATCGCTATTTTCAAACGTTTGATTGCCAGGGGGTACTCAGCCCGGCAGTAGATATAGCCTCTGCTGGCACCGATTGCCAAACCAGCAATCAGCATACCTTCGACTACCGAATGAGGATCGCTTTCCAAAATACTCCGATCCATAAAAGCTCCCGGATCCCCCTCATCAGCGTTGCAGATAATATATTTCAGCTCGCCCGGACTTTGGCGGGTAAGTGACCATTTTAAGTGGGTTGGAAAGCCGGCGCCGCCCCTTCCTCTCAGTCCAGAGGCTTTGATTTCAGCAATTACCAGCTCTGGGCCTATCTCAACAGCTTTGGCCAGCCCTTGGTATCCGCCTGACGCTAGGTAGCTGTTGATATCTTCTGGATTTATGACGCCGCAGTTTTTAAGAGCAATTCGCTTCTGCTTGTTGAAGTAGCTGTCCATTTCCGGAGTGAGCTTGGGAGCGTATACCAAGAGTTCCTGCACCGGTTCGCCCTTAAGCAGATGCTGAGCAATTATTTGCTGTACATCATCAGCTGAAACACTTCCGTAGAGATAGCGCTCGCCTGTACCTGTGTTCACTTCCACAAGCGGTTCGGCAAAGCACATTCCTAAACAGCCGGTTGGGATCAGCTCAGCGTTCACCATTCCATCGTCTGCAAGGAGGTCTTGAAAGCGATCGTATACCTGCTGAGCGCCAGCAGCAATACCGCAGCTCGCTAATCCCACCTTGATTGTATACCTCTTAGTTTCCACGGCTTCCACCACCTTTCAGATCCCGAATTAGACCGCGCGCTTTGTCTGGGGTCATTCTGCCGTGAATTTTTCCGTTAACACTGATTACCGGAGCTAAGCTGCAGCAGCCGATGCAGGCTACCTTTTCTAAGGTAAACTTGCCATCCTTGCTGGTGCTGCCGCATTTTGTGTTGACCGCTATTTCCAGCGCTTCTGTAATCTGGTCAGCTCCAGCTAAATGACAGGCGGTACCATGGCAGATTTGGATGTGATACTCGCCCAGCGGCTCTAACCGAAATTGAGAATAAAATGTTACGATTCCGTATAAATCGCTGGCAGGTATCTTGGTCAGCTCCGATACCTTTGCAATAAATTCATGGGATACATAGCCAAGTTCGTTCTGGATTTCTTGTAAAATGGGAATTGCTGCCCCTGAAAAATTACGATATCTGCTGACAATCTCTGCTACTCGTTCTAACTGTTTGGATGAAGCCTGCACCTTCTCAGCTCCTTTCGAGTTCTAAGGTTTACTTTCCAGCTTTACTGGTCTTTCTCCTACTTCCACCGCAAAGACAGCCGGCCAAAGTTTGCCGGTAATCACCAGCTGGTCTGTTTCAGGAATATAGGCGATGCCGTTAAGAACATCAATTCGGTTAGGGTCCACATTAAGGTGCGTGCGGAGCTCAGAAAAGTCAATCCAGCCCAGCACCTCCCCATTTTCCGGATCAATCATAACAACGAGATCTTCCAGCCAGATATTGGCGAAAATTACACCATCAATATATTCGAGTTCATTGAGGTGTTCTACCGGACCAGCAAGGCTGGTGACGGCGATCTGCTTCACTCGGCTGTAATCCTGGGGATCCAGGTAAGTAAGAACACTGCTGCCATCACTCATAATCAGATACTCGCCATCATAGGTCAAGCCCCACCCCTCGGTAGGATAGGTAAACCGGTCAAGAAGGGCAAAGCTATTTAGATCGTAGACAAAGCCGGTATTCTCCTGCCAGGTAAGCTGGTAAATGCGGTCATCAACAATGGCGATCCCTTCACCAAAATAATTATCCGGCAGCAGCAGGCCTTTAGTAACAACACCGTCATTGAGCCTTACCTGACGCAGAGAGGAAGCACCGTACAGGCCCGTGCCTTCGTATATAAAGCCATTATGATAAACCAAACCTTGGGTAAAGGCTGAAGGATCATGAGGATAAACAGCGGCAATCTTGTAGCTGAAAAACGGCTCGGTTTCTGCCACGCTGTTTGTCCCAGCCCAGCTTAGCCAAACCAGCACAACCAGGAGCAGCGCAAGCAGAAGTGCTCTTTTTGTGGATAAATTAGGCCAATTTTTGATAAACCTCACCTGCCTTTAAAATACTATTAATAAATTCGCCATAAGGGGATTTGATACCTTTTCTTGTATTTACGGAAGGATAATGGTATTATTAAGCGAATAACCTTTTGGTTTTTTAGAAAGAGGTGACGCCGTGAAAGAAAAAATCGGCATTATTACTGACAGCACCTGTGATATTCCCCGTGAGTTTTTGAATAAGCTCGGCATTAAAGTGCTGCCGCTGAGGATTTTGTATCAGGGAAGAGAGTATCGCGATGGCGTTGACATCACCGCTGAAGCTGTTTACGCACATCTAGAACAAGAAGTACCAACTACCTCACTGCCAAGCCCGCAGGACGCAGAATCGCTGCTTTTAAGCATGAAAGAACAGGGCTACACACATGTGCTGGTAATTCATCTGTCGTCCGGTTTAAGCGGTACCGGCCAAATGATCGAAACTGTAGCTGAG
Organism: Bacillota bacterium; assembly: GCA_012837335.1. Lineage (NCBI taxonomy): Bacteria > Bacillati > Bacillota > Bacillota bacterium. The sequence goes on along the minus strand of DURM01000033.1, from coordinate 3,149 downwards.
CAAATTGATGGCATGACTGTGAAAGTTATTGATTCAAAATCGATCTCGATGGGACTGGGCTTTATTGTTATGGAAGCCGCAAGAGCTGTTCAGGCGAAAATGAACTTTGAAGCTGTGTGCAACCTAGTCAGCAGTGTCAGAGACAGACTCTCGGTCTACTTTGTTCTGAGTACACTGGAGTATCTCAAAAAAGGCGGCCGCATCGGCAAAGTCTCGGGTACAATTGGTGAACTGCTGCAGTTAAAACCAATTATTACAGTTAACAAAGAAGGCATCTACACTACTTTTGCCAAGGTGCGCGGTAAGAAGCAGGCCTTAGACCGCTTAGTGGGAATCGCCAAGGAGCATATCTCTAAAGCGGCCAGCCAAATCGCTGTCTGCTATGGCGGCGCTCAAGAAGAAGCTGCTTATATCATTAAGCAGATCGGCCAGCTGGCAAATGTGAAGGAATTGATTACCTCATCGGTCAGCCCGGTGATTGGTGTCCACACCGGTCCGGGAACTGTGGGGTTTGCTGTATTGGAATCGAACTAACACCAAAACTGCGAAGCATGGAGTTTCTCCATCTTCGCAGTTTCGCTTTATTTAAGAAGTTCATCGGCAACCCAATTGATGTATTCTTCAATCGCTGAATAACCGCTTTTCATGACTTGGTTATGGTTTCCGTTTTTTACGCCATGTTCTTTTTCCCACCAATCGGGAATGCCGTTAGAATTTTTATCTGTCCGGTCAAAGTCTAGAACCCGGCTTTTTACCGGCTGGACCTGCGGCCATTTGGAAACCACATCAGTGGGCTTATCAATAATTCTCCCGGAACTTCTGTGAACACTGTCTACCACCCGGTAATCAATGGCATCCCTGGGAAAAGCTCCGGCGCCCGCAAGGACTAAATCATAAGCTTCGTGGGCTGTATGGGTGGTGACCGGCTCAACAGGAAGTGGCAAATCATGCTTGATATAGGTCGGCGATGAGACACCTCTGCCGGCTACCAGTGACCATTGATCAGAGGGCACAGAGCCGTTCATAGCATTGCCCTCCCAATAGGCCTGAGCATATGGAGCATTTTCCTGAAAAGCGATGCTGGTTTTTGATGAATTGGGACCACGTTTATAGTAGTTGCCGATAAAGTTGTATTTGGTGATGGTGTCTTCATCCTCATTATTGCCTGCACTTCCACCACCCCAGTTATAGATTACATTGTTGCGGAAATCCACCAGCAATCCTACCGGATCAGCAAAGCGGTTTGTATAATTCCCAGGGCGGGGATTCCTTCCCCGGTTGTGAGCATAGAGGTTGTGGTGGATGGAGATTCGCTCCCCAGCTTTGCCGCGAATCAACGACCCGTAACCGTGAGCACCTTTAGAGTGGAAGGAGTTATTGAGAGCTTCACTGACTATACTCCACTGGACAGTAACTAGATCGCTGTCAACGATGGAAAGAGTCTCATCCACTCCCCAGCTGGCAGTAATGTGATCAAGAATCACATTTTTGGAATCGCGGATCAGCACCGCATCAACTTCCTGACGCTTCGCATCCCCTAACCTAATCCTTAAGTGCCTGATAATCACGTTCTCTGCCCGCACTTCAAAGCTGTAATTGGTAAGGGTAACCCCTTCGGGAGAGGTCTGTCCAGCTATGGTTAGATCACCGTTTCTGATTCGCAAAGGAGATCTCAGCTCGATTATCCCCGACACGTCAAAAACAACTATTCTGGGACCACGGGCTTCCACGGCTTCCCGCAGGCTGCCCGGTCCGCTATCGTTTAAGCTGGTGACAATATAGACCTTACCGCCCCTTCCTCCAGTGGCATCAGCCCCAAAGCCTTCAGCTCCAGGAAAAGCACGAACTTCTTCGATGACAATATCCTCATCCGAGCTCGGTGTTTTGACTAAACATCCCGAAAAGAAGAGCATACAGATGACTAATACTGCTACACTCGCTTTTGCTCTCATTGCACAGCCCCTTCCCCATGACTCCCTGTATATTATTCGTAATGCATTTGTATACACCTTTTAAAACTAGATCATGTCTGCACGAGATGCGAAATGATTTTGAATTTTTTTGGAGCAATATCCCAGATCTTAACCTATATACCCGCGAGGGGTGCGACCTGCTCATTGGCTCGTCTAACTGGTCTAACTTATCGTTGTTTCAATCCACGCACCCGCGAGGGGTGCGACTCATGAGACTGACTACTACATCGATGGTGTGCCGGTGTTTCAATCCACGCACCCGCGAGGGGTGCGACGAGCAAACTGTTCCGCGCTCATGCCAGCAACAGCGGCGTTTCAATCCACGCACCCGCGAGGGGTGCGACGACGAGCAGGCTGGTTATTACGTAACCTTCGCCCCAGTTTCAATCCACGCACCCGCGAGGGGTGCGACCGTAGGGTCTTTAAATCCTTTCGTAAAGCTTGTTTCATGTGCAGTTTGTGCGAACCACATTCTATGCTTTAGAATTCCATTACTTCCTTTGTTAAGTCCGCTTATAATCTGTTCCCAAAGCCTAGTGCGAGTCACCTAAGGTTTTCATGTTCACTTATGGTTCGCACTATTTATATTGTCAAAGTTCCTTCCGGATCAAATGTATCTTTTGCACCAATATGTTCAACTCTGCGTTTCCAATTGCTACCTAGATAGTAGTAACGTAGGCTATCTTTTTCCTGATCAATAATTGATTCTAACCTTTTCCTAAGCTGTGCAAATTGCACCGGATCCACCAAGCATTCAAAGACTGAATTTTGCACTCGTTGTCCAAAATCAACGCATGTTTTGGCAACAAGTCTTAGTCTTCTTCGTCCTTCTGCATTTTCAGTGTTAACATCATAAGTTACTAACACAAGCATACTATATCAGCCTCATTTAATTAAAAATGGAGGATAAGCCTCAATATCACCGCGAATACATCTCGCTAGAAGCATAGCTTGCGCATAAGGCAGTAAACCTATTGCTATTCTTTCTTGAAAATACGGGTGCATTATTTGTTGTTGTTTTCTGGTTTGCCATGCATCAATGACTTTTTTCCTACCATCATCTGTCAGCAACACGCCACCGGATTCTTTAATTACAAAATCTTTAGCATCAAGTTGTCGAGTATTAATTAATGAGAGAGTAAGTCTATCCACTAAGTAGGGTCTTAACTCTTCCAT